>DASWRR010000429.1:0-1987 GCA_036403055.1 Ilumatobacteraceae bacterium
AGAGCAGATGGGCGAGCTGACCGACCGATGCGCGGCGATGGCCGAGCTGTGCTCGCAGATGGGCAGGGACCCGTCGACGTTGCGGTGGTCGTACACGATGTTCGATGCCACCGCTCGCGCCGGCGGCGGCGTGATCCGCTACTACGAATCCGACGACCTGTTCGTCGAGATGGTGCGTCGCATCACCGAGCTCGGGGTCACCGAGATCTCCCTTTACTACCCGGCACGCGCGTCGCAGCTCGAGGCGTTCGAGCGAATCGCGACCAAGGTCCTCCCCGAACTGCGCCGCCGGAATGGGTGACCGTCTGCTCGCCGATCTCGCGGCACGCACCGACGGACTTGTGGGTGACGGGCTGTTCAAGAGCGAGCGGATCATCGACTCGCCGCAGTCGGCACACATCCGGCTCGAGGACGGCACGACGGTTCTCAACCTGTGCGCCAACAACTACCTCGGCCTGGCCGATCACCCGGCGATCGTGGCGGCCGCGCACGACGCGCTCGAGCGACACGGGTACGGGATGGCGTCGGTGCGATTCATCTGCGGGACGCAAACCGTTCACAAGGAGCTCGAGGCGCGGCTCACCTCGTTCCTCGGGACCGAGGACACGATCCTGTACTCGTCGTGCTTCGATGCGAACGGCGGCCTCTTCGAGACGATCCTCGACGACCAGGACGCGGTCATCTCCGATGCCCTCAACCACGCGTCGATCATCGACGGCATCCGACTGTGTCGGGCGCGGCGTCTGCGGTACGACAACAGCGACATGGGCCAGCTCGAACTGCGATTGCAGGAGTCGGCCGACGCCCGATACCGCCTGATAGCGACCGACGGTGTGTTCTCGATGGATGGTGTGCTCGCGAACCTCGGCGCGATCTGTGATCTGGCCGAGCGCTACGACGCGATGGTGATGGTCGACGATTCGCATGCGGTGGGTCTCGTCGGTGCGCACGGGCGCGGCACGCACGAGCTCGCCGGAGTCATGGGCCGCGTCGACATCCTCACCGGAACGCTCGGCAAGGCGCTCGGTGGCGCGTCGGGCGGTTACACGTCCGGTCGTCGCGAGATCATCGGCTGGCTGCGTCAACGATCTCGTCCGTACCTGTTCTCCAACAGCCTCGCCCCGGTCATCGCGTCGGCGACGATCGGCGTCCTCGACCTGTTGGAATCGGGCGACGAGCTGCGCACGACGTTGGAGCACAACGCCGCTCGGTTCCGTGCGGGACTCGAGCAGGCCGGGTTCGTGCTCACGGGCGCCGGCCACCCGATCATCCCGGTGATGCTCGGCGATGCCCGAGTGGCGGCGGAGATGGCAGAACGGCTGCTCGCCGAAGGGATCTACGTCATCGCGTTCTCGTTCCCGGTGGTACCGCAGGGCACCGCCAGGATCAGAACGCAGATGTCCGCGGCACACACCGACGACGACATCGACGCGGCGGTGGCCGCGTTCACGCGAGTCGGTCGAGCGATGGAGGTGCTCAGGTGAAAGCGCTTGTCAAAGCCAAACGCGAGCCAGGGTTGTGGCTCGAAGACGTCCCCAAGCCGTCGCCGGGAGACCGCGACGCCTTGATCCGCGTGCACAAGACGTCGATCTGCGGCACCGATCTCCACATCCATCACTGGGACGCGTGGGCGCAGTCGACGATCCCCGTGCCGATGGTCGTCGGCCACGAGTTCATGGGAGAGATCGAACAGCTCGGCAACGCCGTCAGCGGTCTCGAGGTCGGGCAACGAGTCGCCGGCGAAGGCCATGTCACGTGCGGCCATTGCCGCAACTGCAAGGGCGGCCGCCGCGAGTTCTGCCACAACCACACCGGCGTCGGTGTCACCAGGCCGGGGGCCTTCGCCGAGTACGTCGTCATCCCGGCGGACAACGTGTTCGTCGTGCCACCGCACATCGACGACAACGTCGCCGCGGTCCTCGATCCGCTCGGCAACGCCACCCACACGTCCCTACGGTTCGACGTCGTCGGCGAGGACGTCCTCATC
>DASWRR010000430.1:0-3156 GCA_036403055.1 Ilumatobacteraceae bacterium
CAGTGGTCGATCCAAGTCCGGTCGTCGCACCGATCTGACGTCTGCGCCAGTCGCGACCGTCCTCAACTGTCGAAGCCGAGACCCATCCGGTCGAGCGTTTTCAGCCATGCGTTGCGCTTGCCCGTACGATCCTCGCGATTCAACGACCACCGCGTCGTCTGGATGCCGATGAATCGGAACGGTTCCGGAGGGAACGGCAACGGCCGTTCTTTGACGAAGTCGGTCTGCGTCGCCCGTGAACGCTTGCCGTCCAGCAGGTCGATCATCACCTCGCCACCGAAGCGACTCGACCCGACGCCGAGCCCGGTGTACCCGAGCGCATATGCAACTCTGCCTTGCATCGCCTGACCCCAGAACACGCAGAACCGGCTGCACGTGTCGATCGCTCCACCCCATGCGTGGGTGAACTTCAAACCCTCCAGTTGCGGGAAGGTGTCGAAGAAGTGCTTGCTGAGCTTGGCCCACGTCTCTGGCCGGCTTTCCAGCTCGACGTTCATCTTCCCGCGCCAGTAGTAGATCGCGTCGTACCCGCCCCACAGGATGCGGTTGTCCTCGGTGAGGCGGTAGTAGTGGAACTGGTTCGGGATGTCGCTGAGCCCTTGCCGATTGGCCCATCCGATGTCGGCGAGCTGCGAGTGGGACAGCGGCTCGGTGACCATGCAGTAGTCGTACACGGGGGCCATGTAGTGCCCCACCCGTTTCAGCAGCGGCTTGAACGCGTTGGTCGCGAGCGCGACCTTGCCGGCGCGAACGCGGCCGAGCGGCGTCGTGATCAACACACCGACACCGTCCTTGTCGAGCGACATCGCCTTCGTGTCTTCGTAGATGCGCACGCCGAGCGACATCGCAGCACTCTTCAGACCCCAGACCAGTCGCGCCGGATCGAGGAGTGCGGCGCGATCCTTCCTCCACAACCCGCCGGTGTACGTCGCCGAGCTCACCTGTGCTTGCATCTGCGCGCCGTCGAGCCATTCCACGTTCTGTCCGAGGGACTGCAGCTGCTCGTAGTCGTCGTGCAGCTCGAACAGGTAGCTCGGCGGATGTGAACTGGTGGCGACATCGATGACGCCGGGCCGTTCGTAGTCGCAATCGATGTCGTAGCGCTTGATCGCCCGCTCGATCTCGTTGAGGTTCTGCAGACCGAGCTCTTCCAACAGCGGGAGTTCCTGCGGGAAGCGCTCCTGGCCGTTGGCGACCCCGTGGGTCAGGCTGGATTCCATGAAGCCGCCGTTGCGGCCGCTCGCCGCCGAGCCGATCTCGTGTGCCTCGATCAGCACGACGTCGCGCGACGGATCACGCTCCTTGGCGATGATGGCCGTCCACAGACCGGTGTAACCGCCGCCGACCACGCACAGATCGCACGTCTCGGTGCGCACGAGCGTCGGGTTGCTGTCGGGCTCGTCGGCGTCGTCGTACCAGTAGGGATAGGGGTCCGCATCGGCGATTGCATTCAGATGGTATTCGTCGATTGCGTCGTCGTCGTCACGGTTGTTGACGGCCATTTGGTTCCACCACCTGTCGGCCCGAGACGTTACTTCGGGGCACGCTACGGTCGCGGACATGATCACTCATGTTGTTGCGTTTCGCTGGAAGCCGGGAATCCCGGACGGCCATGTCGAGACCGTGAAGTCTCAACTCTTGGAGTTCGCCGGGTCGTTGCCAGAGGTGAAGTCGTATCGCTGCGGCACCGACCTCGGTGCGTCGGACATGGGCAACTTCGACTTCGCGATCGTCGCCGAGTTCGACAACATCGACGACTGGCGCGTGTACGACAAGCACCCGCGGCACGAGGAGATTCGCGGCGGTGTCGTTCGTCCGTGGATCGAGGCCCGCGCCGCGGCGCAGTTCGAGAGCTAGCTAGCCGTCCCATCCCGACACGATTGCGAACGACGCGTCGGATCGGCTGCATCTTCCCGCGACCGCCGGCTCGAGAATCGGCTGGTCGGTGCCCGGCGTGCATGTCCACCCGGCGATGAGCGCGGTCGTCGTGCCGGGTCGGAGCCCGACGAACTCCGCCCAACCGGCAAGCGCGTCCGCGCACGTCACGTTCCCGGTCAGGCGCGCGCCGAGCCGCCCGTCTGCCGCCATCGAGATGCAGGGAGTGGTCTGGTTGCGGAGCGCAAGCGTGGCGTCGTCGATGTCGCCGGTCACCGGCAAGCCGCCGTCGTGCTGGACCATGCGAACCGCTCTTGCGGTCGTCCAGCCGAAGTTGCCGTCGGCGGCACCGACGGGATACTCGCCATCGATCAAGTCGAGTTGGAAGAGTGCCGTTCGTGGCCCGACGTCGCCGAGGCGAAGCGGGCCGGTCGTCGGCTCTGCGTGGTAGTCGATCGTCTGCTGCGGCCCATCGCACGCCGGCCAAGGGACGACGTCGAGCACCCAGTCGGGCGCGCCATCGGCGGCGACCCGCGATCGGCAGTAGCTGAACGGGTACGTGTTGTAGCCGAAGTACAAGTCGTCCTCCTCTCGACCACTCCACACCGACCACAGCTGCTGCGCCTCGCACGGAGCACCGTTGCACGACGGGTACGACTGGATCAACGCCCAGCCATCGCTGCACGCCAGCACGACGTGGTGCTCCTCCAGCGGGCTGCCGACGGTGTCGGGTGAGCAGTCGAGAGGAAGCCGAGCGAGGTCAGGTTGCGCCGGCGCGACCGTGGTCGTCGGCGCGTTCGTGTCCTGCGAGGTGATGGTGCTCACTGCGGCGGGGACAGTGGAGCCGACGTGACCCGCGCTCGACGAACTGCATGCCGCGAGCGCGGCGATCATGATCAATGTTGCGCTCCGACGCATTCAGGGTCTCCGTCTGTGCGCCAGGTGTACTGTCGCCGCGTCAACCTAACCGCGTCTGCGATGCTGACGACATGGCATCCGGAGACGTTCCCGCAGCGCCGGACACCGCGGACCTTGCCATTGTCAACTCGACGGCGCTCGTCGGCACACCGGCGATCGGGGTCGACGGTCCGGCTGTGTTCACCGGCGCGACCACCATCGAGATCGCTGACGGAGCGATCACCTGGATCGGGCCGTCCTCGGAGGCGCGGCCGGCCGCTCGAGAGGTCATCGACGCACGCGGTCTCGTCGCGATGCCCGGTCTCATCAACACCCACTGTCATGCCGCAATGACGTTCCTTCGAGGCGTTGCCGAAGACGTGC
>DASWRR010000431.1:0-2103 GCA_036403055.1 Ilumatobacteraceae bacterium
CTCGAGCTCGATGGCACGGTCCTCGGCCTCGTCGGCTACGGGCGGATCGCTCGACGCGTCGCTGCCGCGGCGCGGGCGATGGGGATGAGCATCCTGGCGTACGACCCCTTCCTCACCGAGGCCGAGGGGTGTGATCTGGTCTCGCTCGAACGGGTCTTCACCGAATCGGACGTCATCTCGCTGCACGCGCCTGCCGTCGCCGACACCCGCCACATGGTCAACGCGACCACGTTGGCGCACACCAAGCGCGGCGTGTACCTCGTCAACTGTGCGCGCGGCGGCCTGGTCGACCAGGACGCGCTGTTGGCAGCGCTGGAATCCGGCCAGGTCGCCGGCGCCGGTCTCGACGTCACGGATCCGGAACCGCTCCCGGTCGGCCATCCCTTGCTACAGCATCCGAACGTGATCGTGACGCCGCATGTTGCGTCGGCGACCGTCGAGGGCCGTCGTCGGCTCTACGCGCACGCGATCGACAACGCCCTCAACGTGCTCGCCGGCCGGCCGGCCTCGACCGTCGTCGCGTAGATCTGCCGCGTTAGGTCCGGCGCGGGGGAACTTTGCTAGAACCAGGCCATGGACACTTTGCGAACTCAGTGGAACGAGGGCCGCGACACCCTCGGCGTGTGGCTGGCCAACCCGTCGGCGATCACCGCCGAGATGGCCGCGCGAGTTGGCTACGACTACGTGTGCATCGACAACCAGCACGGCGTCAACGACTACCAGCAGACGGTGGCAATGGCGCAAGCGATCCTCCTCGGTGGCGGCACGCCGATCTGTCGTGTGCCGTGGAACGAGCCGGGGATCATCGGCAAGATGCTCGATGCCGGTGTCGAAGGGATCGTCGTTCCGATGGTCAACTCCGTTGCCGAGGCGGAGGCAGTCGTTCGCTCCGGCCGCTACGCGCCGAGCGGGGCGCGCAGCTTCGGCCCAGTGATCGCCGGCATGCGCCGTTCGGATCACTTCACATGGTCGAGCGACGGAATCGCCTTGATCCCGATGATCGAGACGGTCGAAGCCATCACCAACATCGACGACATCCTCGCCGTTCCCGGGTTCGACGCGATCTACGTCGGACCCGCTGACCTTTCGATCACACTCGGCTTGCGCCCCGGCAACAACGATGGCGACAGCAAGTTCGACGACGCGCTCGCCACGATCGTCGCGGCGTGTCGCAATGCCGGGATCGTTCCTGGCATCCACGCGACGGCCGAACTGGTCGAGCGTCGGCTCGAGCAAGGCTTCCGGATGATCACGGTCACGAGCGACATGCTCGCGATGCGGTCATCACTCGCTGCCGATCTGGCCACCGCTCGCGGAGCGCGCTCCGCCGAAGCAAAGTCGGGAGCGATGTACTAACCGAGTGTTTGCGTCCCCGATGGCGCGCCGCAAACACGCGTACGGCTGATCGCGAGCGTGCGGCGGCTGCGTCATGCAGACTGCAACCGCATGAACGACGCAGAGCGGGCCCGGCTTGGCGATCCGGCGTGGACGCGATGGGGACCGTACGTCTCGGAGCGTTCATGGGCAACGGTCCGCGAGGACTACAGCGCGAATGGCGACGTGTGGAACTCCTTTCCCCACGACCACGCCCGTTCGCGAACGTACCGTTGGAACGAAGACGGTCTCGGGGGGATCTGCGACGACGCCCAAACCCTGTGCCTCGCGTTCGCGTTCTGGAACGGGCGCGACCCGATCCTGAAGGAACGCATCTTCGGCCTCACGGGGCCGGAGGGCAACCACGGCGAGGACGCCAAGGAGTACTGGTTCTACGAGGACTGCACTCCCACGCACTCGTGGATGCGGTGGCGCTACTTCTACCCGCACGGCGAGTTCCCCTACGACGAGCTCGTCGACGAGAACGCCAAGCGGGGTACCGACGACCCGGAGTTCGAGCTCCTCGACACCGGCGTTTTCGACGACGACCGCTATTGGGACATCACCGTCGACTACGCGAAGGCGAACCCCGACGACATCGTGGTGCGAGTCACCATCCGCAACGCCGGTCCTGAATCGGCGACCCTTCACATCCTGCCGACCCTGTGGTTTCGCAACACGTGGTCCTGGGGACTCGATCATCGCACGCCGCGCATCACGCTGCGCGAC
>DASWRR010000432.1:0-3564 GCA_036403055.1 Ilumatobacteraceae bacterium
GAGTTCGCCAATCATCAGCATCAGACGCTGACGACCATCAACGGAAAGCTCGCTGCCCTTCCGGCGATGGTGCAAGCCGAGTTGCCGGCTCAGTTCGCATCGGTGAGCCAAGGCCTCCGTGACTACCTCGAGCACAAGACCGCCGCAGTCGAGAGCCAGATCGACGAACTGCACAAGTCGAGCCGTCGCTTCGACGAACAAGCCGCATCGATCGTCGCGCACATCAACGAAACAGTTGCCGCGCTGTCGAAGCGCATGGACGACGGCGACCATAGTGTCACTCGGACAGTCGAACAGCGGCTCGGCGACATCCGCGGTCTGGTCGATCAGACCGGCGCAGACGTCGCTCGGCAACTCGCCGAGCACGGACAGATCCTGTCGCAACGCGTCGACGCCATCGACATGAAGATGGTCGATCGCGCGCTGGCGATGGAACAGCGGATCAACGACCACAACGGTGTCAAAGTGGCAAACCTCGAAGCGACCCTTGGCCGCGTCGGCGCCGGGTTCGACGATGCGATGGGCGCACTCTCCAAGCGGATGGCAGACCTCGAATCGAAGTTGCTCGAAGCCGGCGATCGCATGGATCTCCTGGCGGCAGACGTCGCCAAGGTCGACGAAGACGCGATCAACGTCGTCAAGGAGCAGCTGTCGAGTGCCGTCGGTGAAGCGATGCTCGTTCGCATCGAGGTCGACCGCTTCATGGTGTCGCAGGCGGAGAAGTTCGATGCGACGGCATTGCGGATGTCGGAGATCGAGGCACAGCTCGCGGACACGATGGACGTGAGCGAGGCGGTGCAGCTCGAGCGACTCGAAGAGATCGAACGGGCGCTCCTCGAACTCAACCCGAACCAGTTCGTCCGAAAGGTCGAAGCGGGAGGCGACGTCGGCTACACCCCGAGCGCGACGACAACTCCGACGCTCCCAGCGAGCAACACAGCAACATCACAACCCAGCTTCGCGTCGTACTGACGCGTTACTTGTAGAGCCCCCACTGGCGGGAGACGGGCATCATGGCACTGTTTCAGAAGACGACAAAAGAATCACCTGCGGACGTTGCAGCATCGCTGCCGCGTCCGACACTTCCCGCGGCGATTCCCGGCGAAGCCGGTCCTGAATGCATGCGCGTCGGCCAGATCCTGGTCGAGCGGGAGCAGATGAACCCGGACAACCTCGCTGTCGGGCTTGCCGCGGCGAACGGCGATTTGCTGCAGTTCGCGGACATCGTGCTCGGCCGCTTCGGCGTCGATCGCGTCGAGCTCGCCCGAGCGATCGCCGATGTCACCGAGACCGCGCTGCTCGACTCGAAGTCGATCCAACTCCCCGACAACGCCAAGGACCTCCTCGACGAGAAGATCGTCCGGGCACATTGCGTCATCGGCATTGCCGACGAGGACGGCACACTCGTCGTCATCGCCGCCGACCCGAGCCCTCCGCGGCGTCGCGCTGTCGAGGCCGCTGCCGGCCGGCCGATTCGTTGGACCGTCGCCGATCCGGCGACCATCCGCACCTTCATCGATCGGACGTATCGCGCGAACGACGAGATCGAACGCCTCGTCAAGGTGTTCGAAGTCGGCGACGACCAGAGCAAGGCAGCGGCGATTGCCGCCGAGGTCAGCCTCGACGATCAAGCGCCGATCATCCAGCTGGTCAGCCGAATCGTCAGCCAGGCGATGCGTGACCGCACCTCTGACATCCACATCGAGCCCCTCGACGAGCGGCTTCGGATCCGGTTCCGCATCGACGGCCATCTCGTCGAGGCGTTCAGCTTGCCGCTGAGCGCGCACCCCGCGCTCACGAGCCGTCTCAAGATCATGAGTGGCATGAACATCGTCGAGAAGCGCAAGCCGCAGGACGGCCAGTTCTCCACGGTGATCGATGGCAAGGACGTCGATGTCCGAGTTGCCAGCGTTGCAACCGTGTTCGGCGAGAAGATCGTCATGCGAATCCTCGACAAGAGCCGGTCGATGATCGGACTCTCCGAGCTCGGCTTCCCGCGCGAGACGTACCTCCACTACTCGAAGATGATCCACTCGCCGTTCGGCATGGTCATCTGCGCCGGCCCGACCGGCGCCGGCAAGACGACGACGCTGTACGCGTCGTTGCTCGAGGTCAACAACGACGGCACCAACGTGACCACGGTCGAGGATCCGGTCGAGTACGTGTTCCCCGGCATCAACCAGATCCAGACGAACGAGCAAGCCGGCCTGACGTTCGCGACAGGCCTCAAGGCAATTCTTCGTCAAGACCCCGACGTGATCCTTGTGGGCGAGATCAGAGATGCCGATACAGCACGTATCGCCGTCCAATCCGCTCTCACCGGTCACTTCGTGTTGTCGTCACTGCACGGCACCGACAGCGTTGCCGCGCTGCACCGCTTCCTCGACATGGGGATCGAGGCCTTCCTCATCGCGTCCGCGGTCGTCGGCGTCATCGGTCAGCGTTTGTTGCGCCGCATCTGCGACTCGTGCAAGGAGCCGTACACGCCGGGAGCAGACGAGCTCGCCGCGTTCCGCCAGCACAGCGGCGGCAGCGACAAGTCGCAGTTCTTCCACGGCGTCGGCTGCAACTTCTGTGCAGGAACGGGTTACCGCGACCGCATCGGCGTCTACGAACTGCTGCGCATCACTCCCGAGCTCCGCCGACTGATCGTCGGTTGGGCAACCACTGAGGAGCTCCGCCGGCTCGCCGTCGCCCAAGGCATGCGCACGATGCTGCGCGAAGGCATGGCGCTGGTCGAGAACGACGTCACCACCGTCCCCGAAGTCATCAAGACCCTGTACGCCAACTAGGAGCCACCACAATGCCAAGGTTCGCATATGCCGCCATCGACGCCACGGGCACGTCCGTCGAGGGTGTGACGAAAGCCGACACGCTCGGCGAAGCACGCGCCTCGCTGTTGGATCAGAACTTGTATCCCGTCAAGATCCAAGAGAAGCGCGGCGCGCTCGACTTCGAGCTCACCAAGGAGAAGGTCAAGAAGAAGGAGTTGATGCACTTCACGCGTCAGCTCGCCGTCTTCGTCAAGGCCGGCATTCCGATCACCGAGGCGATGCAGATCATCGGCGACGAGACCGAGGACGTCGCGTTGCAACGCACGATCACGATGATGGTCGACGATCTCCGCAACGGCGGAACGTTGTCCGAGGTCGCCGGCAAGCATCCGCAGGCCTTCCCCAACTACTACATCGGCATCATGCAGTCGGCCGAGCTCACCGGCAACCTCGACGAGACGCTCGAGAGCCTCGCCGGGTATTTGGAGCGTGAGTTGGAAACTCGATCCAAGGTCGTCTCCGCACTCTCGTACCCGGGCGTCGTCATGGGAATGGCCATGATCACGGTCGTGATCTTGGCCGGCTACGTGCTGCCTCAGTTCAAGCCGCTCTTCGCAGAACTCAACGCCGACCTGCCGCTCACGACGCGCAGCCTGTTGTTCGTGGCCACCTTGTTCAGCACGCTGTGGTACATCCCGTTCAGCGTGTTCTGCGCCTTCATGGGTGCGATGTACTGGCTGTTCAAGACCGATTCCGGGCGTCTCGTCAAGGATCGGCTCGTCCTGCGCAT
>DASWRR010000433.1:0-4121 GCA_036403055.1 Ilumatobacteraceae bacterium
GATTGTCGCGTACCCGCTCACTACGGTGGGCGTCGTGAGGGATTGGACAGAGTTCGGACTTCGACCGTTGCCGCCGATGTCGGCTCGATCCCGTGTCGTCGCGGCTGGACCGCTACAGGGTGCAATCGATGCGCTCTACGCCGAGTGTCGCGCCGAGCTCGCGGTTCCGGTCCGCGGCATCACGACCGACGGCAACGTCGTGCAGGGACTGTTCGGTGTGCAGCGCGGTCGTGTCGACACGTCGCCAGTTCGCGATGCGGCTCTCGCGTTCCTGCAGTCGCTCGATCCCGCGTTGCGAGCGACGGTCACGTTCCCGCTCGACAGCAGTGAGCGCCGCGATTGGTTCAACGTCCACATGAACTTCTTCCGTCATGGTGTGATGCTCGAGAACCTCTCGGGCGCGCAGCGCGAGCTCGGGCTCGACATGCTGCGAGCGACGTTGTCGGCGCGTGGTTTCGATCAGGTGCGAAACGTCATGCGGTTGAACGAGGTTCTCGCGCAGGTCAGCGGCAGCCGCGACGAGTTCGGTGAGTGGCCGTACTTCATCTCCATCTTCGGCACGCCGTCGGCGGACGAGCCGTGGGGTTGGCAGTTCGACGGCCACCACCTCAACGTGAACTGCTTCGTGCTGGGCGACGAGATCGTCATGACGCCGACGTTCATGGGATCGGAGCCGTGCAAGGTGACGTCCGGGCCGTTTGCCGGCATCGAGGTGTTCGCGCCCGAGCAGCAGGTCGGCATCGATCTCATCCGATCGCTCGATGCGGACCAGCGCGACGTCGCCGTCCTCTACGAATCGATCATGCCCGGAACACTGCCTCAGCATCTCGAGCACTGGATCGATGGCCGGATGCAAGCCGGCGCCTTCAAGGACAACGTCGTGCTCCCGTATCAAGGAATACGTGCCGACTCGTTGAACGATGGCCAGCGTCGGATTCTGACGAACGCTGTCGGCGCGTATCTCGGCTGGGCCCGCGACGACCACGCCGTCGTGCGCGCCGCCGAGGTCGATGCCCATCTCGACCAGACGTGGTTCTCGTGGTACGGCGGCACCGGCGACGAGGACCCCTTCTACTACCGGATCCACAGTCCAGTGGTGTTGATCGAGTTCGATCACCATCCAGGCGTCGTGTTCGATAACGAAGAGCCGACTCATCACCACATCCACACCATCTTGCGGACGCCGAACGGCGGCGATTACGGGACCGACCTCCTCGCCCGCCACCACGCCGAGTTCGACCACACCCACGCCGACCACCACCACTGACCCGCGTCCGAGTGTTTGCGGCCACCCGGGGTGGCGCGAAACACTCGTATGGGTTAGGGGGCGAGGGCGGCGCGGAGGAACGCGAGCAGCTCGGCGCGCAGTTGGCGGAGACCAGCGGCGGACGATTCCCAACCGACGACCCGGAGCGCTTCGGGCTCGGTCGCGATCCCGGTCACCGTCGCGTAGCAGAGCGACGCCACGAGTCGCGGATCGGCGCGGCGCAGGCGACCGGCGTCCATCTCGTGCTCGAGGAAGACGACAGCGCGATCGACCAGTGGAGCGAGGTCGGCGGTCAGCCGGTCGCCCGCGGCGGATGGCAGACGGCTGACCTCGCGGATCAGTCCGAGCAGTGCCGGGCGGCGCACCGCCGGACGAAAGACGGCGCGAATCACTGCCTCGATCCGGTCGAGCGGATCGTCGGTCGCAGCTCGAACTGCAGCGTCGATGACGACCGAGAGCTCGTGTGCGGCAGCGACGAGAACCGCGCGCACGAGATCGTCCTTGCTCGGGAACCAGTACAACAACGTCTGCTTGGCGACGCCGACCTCGGCGGCGATCACGTCGAGCGAGACGGCGTCCACCCCGCGACGGCCGAACAGGTCGGTCGCGGCGTCGAGGATGCGGTCGCGCGTCGGAGTCTTCATGTCTCTACCAAATGGTAGACGAATTGTGCTAGACAGTCAGGCGAATGATCCGCCAGAACCTTGCCAACAAGCGCATCGCCATCACCGGAAGCACCGGATTCGTGGGCACCGCGCTGGTCGAGCGGTTGTTGCGGGCGGTCCCGGAGTGCGAGCTCGTCCTGCTGGTGCGTCCGAGCAAGCGTCACGACGTCACCGAGCGAGTCCGCCGCGAGATCTTCAAGAACGATGCGTTCGACCGTCTGCGGGCGGAACTGGCTGCGACCGAGGAGACCTTCGAAGCGATGGTCGCGCGTCGTGTGAAGGCGATCGCGGGTGATGTGACGACCGACGGTCTCGGTCTCGCCGAGGCGGATCTCGCGACGTTCACGTCGTGCGACATCGTGATCCACTCGGCCGCCGCGGTCGCCTTCGATTCACCCCTCGACAGCGCCGTCGAGATCAATCTGCTCGGCCCGACGCGCATCGTCGATGTGTTGAACAGCGCGGGCGTCGCGCCACATCTCGTCGCGGTCAGCACGTGCTATGTCGCGGGCAACCGCCGCGGCAGCGCTCCCGAGGAGCTCGTCAGTGAAGGTCCGTTCGACCTCGGGCTGAACTGGCGGAAGGAGGTCGCTGCAGCGCGTCGATTGCGCAGCGACACCGAAGCGCTCAGTCGTCAGCCGGAGAAGCTCGCCTACTTCCGCACGGAGGCGCGCCGAGAGCTCGGTGCAGCCGGTGCGCCGGCCCTCGCGGCGAAGACCGAGAGCGTGCGCGACGACTGGGTGAAGGATCAGCTCGTGGAAGCCGGCCGCGCCCGTGCGGCGAGTGTGGGATGGCCCGATGCCTACGCGTACACCAAGGCACTCGGCGAGCAAGCCCTGACCGAGGTCAAGGGCAACGTTCCCGTCTCGATCGTTCGACCGTCGATCATCGAGTCCGCCCTCGCTGAACCGTTCCCCGGCTGGATCCGCGGTTTCCGAATGGCCGAGCCGGTGATCCTCAGCTACGCCCGTGGCCTGCTGAAGGAGTTCCCCGGCGTCCCTGAGGGCACGGTCGATGTCATCCCCGTCGACATCGTCGTCGCGTCGATCATCGCAGTCGCCGCGCTCGGGCCGGCTGAGGCGCCGCGCATCACGCAGGTTGCCAGCGGCGGCATCAACCCGTTGCGCTACAAGACGCTCGTCGACAACGTCCGCAGCTGGTTCACGGAGCACCCGTTGTACGACGCCGAGGGCCAACCGATCCTCGTGCCGGAGTGGCAGTTCCCGGCGCGCGGCCGAGTCAAGAAGCAGTTGCAACGAGCCAAGATGGTCGCCGAGAAGACCGAGCGAGTGCTCCAGGCGCTCCCGCTGCGCGGCAAGCAGGCCACGTGGGCGGCAAAGCTCGACGAGACGAAGACCGACATCGATCGAGCGTTCCAATACGTCCAGCTGTACGGCCTCTACACCGAGTGCGAGGCGATCTATCAGGTCGACCAGCTGATGCGGATCCACGATGGCCTCGACGAAGCGGATCAGGCGGCGTTCAACATCGACCCGCGCACGGTCGACTGGCCGATCTACATCAGCACGATCCACCTTCCCTCGATCGTCCACCACTCCCGCGCGAAGACGAAGCCGGGCAAGAGTCGCAACGACCGAGCGGATCGTCTGCGCCGCAGCGTCCTGTCGCCGGACCGCCACGTCGCCGCGTTCGATCTCGAGAACACACTGATCGCGAGCAACGTCGTCGAGAGCTACACGTGGCTCGCGACCCGCCGGCTGAACGCGCCGGAGCGGATCCGCTACGTGCTGCGGACGCTCGCCGAAGCACCGAGCCTCAGCTCGAAGGACCGCTAGGATCGAGGCGACTTCCTCCGGTTCTTCTACCGTCGATACGAAGACGCGCCGGTGAGCCAGATCGACGAAGACTCGACCGAGCTGCTGACCAACCTGATCCTGACCAAGAGCTTTCCTCGCGGCATCCGCCGCGTCCGCGAGCACCGTGCGCTCGGGCACCGAACAATCCTCATCACCGGTGCGCTCGACTTCGCGGTCGAGGGTTTGCGGCCGTTGTTCGACGAGATCATCGCCGCCGAGATGACGGTGAAGCCCGACGGAACGTACAGCGGGCACCTGTCGAAGGTGCCGCCAACAGGTGAGACCCGGGCCCAGATCCTCGCCGACTACTGCGCGGCGGAAGGACTGAAGCTGGAGGAGTCGATCGCCTACGCCGATTCGACGAGTGACCTG
>DASWRR010000434.1:0-1509 GCA_036403055.1 Ilumatobacteraceae bacterium
GGGCGAGCTCCGCGACGCATGGGTCGTGATGGTCGACGGCTTGATCGAACTCGTCGGCACCGGTCAGGCGCCGACCGCGGATCAGCGAATCGACGCAGCAGGCCGATGTGTGATGCCAGGGTTCGTCGACAGTCACAGCCATCTGGTCTTCAACGGCGACAGGTCCGACGAGTTCGCGGCGCGCATGGCCGGCCGGTCGTACGAAGCCGGTGGAATCCGTACGACCGTGGCCGCGACGCGCGCCGCGACCGACGACGAGTTGCTCGTTCACGCGTTGTCGCTGCTCGACGAGGCACGACGATGCGGCACCACCACCATCGAGATCAAGTCCGGTTACGGGCTCACGCCGGACCACGAGGCGCGTCTCCTACGGGTGGCCCATCAGCTCACCGACGAGACCACGTTCCTCGGTGCGCATGTCGTGCCGCCGGAGTTCGACGGACGTGTCGACGACTACGTCGCACTCGTGTGCGGAGAGATGCTCACGAAGTGCGCGCCCGCGGCGCGATGGGTCGACGCGTTCTGTGAGAGCGGTGCGTTCGACGCCGACCAGTGCCGCGCTGTGTTGGAGGCGGGCCGCGACGCGGGGCTGGGATTGCGGCTGCACGCGAACCAGCTCGGGCAGGGCCCTGGGGTGCAACTGGCGGTCGAGCTCGGGTGTGCGTCAGCGGACCACTGCACCTACCTCTCCGACGACGATGTGGCCGCGTTGGCAGGAAGCGAGACGGTCGCGACGTTCCTACCAGCAACCGATTTTTCGACGCGGCAGCCGTATCCCGACGCTCGTCGCCTGCTGGACGCCGGCGGCACAGCGGCGATCGCGAGCAACTGCAACCCCGGGTCGAGCTACACCTCGTCGATGCCGTTCTGCATCGCGCTCGCAGTTCGCGACATGCACATGACGATCGACGAGGCGGTGTGGGCGGCAACCGCGGGCGGCGCCGCGGCGTTGCGGCGCGTCGACATCGGAATCGTCTCCACCGGAGCGCGCGCCGACCTCGTCATCCTCCGGACGGCGAACCCGATCGACTTCGTCTACCGGCCCGGAGTTCCGTTGGTCGAGGCAACGATCATCGCCGGCTCGACGATCTGACACGGCCGTAGCCTGGCGAACCGTGGCGGCGTTCGGACTCCTGGTTGTCGGCATCGCAGCGATGTTCCTCCGGCCGTTCCACACGCCGTTGTGGGTCGGACCCGTCGTCGCCGCGGCACTCGGGCTCGCCACTCGCACGGTCCACTGGAGCGACGCATCCGATTCGTTGCACGTGTTGACGAAGCCGTTGCTGTTCCTGCTCTTCGCCGTTCCGCTGGCAATCGTTCTCGATCGCATCGGCGTCTTCGCAGCGTTGGCCGCGATGGTCGACGGGGGTGAGCACCTGGTCGCGTGGCTGTGGCTGCTCGCGATCGGCGTGACCATCGTGTTCAACCTCGATGCGTCGGTCGTCCTGCTCACGCCGCTCTACATCCGCATCGCCGAACGCAACGGCTACTCGCCGGAGATGCTCGCCT
>DASWRR010000435.1:0-6435 GCA_036403055.1 Ilumatobacteraceae bacterium
TCGGTGAACCGATGCCGGTTGAGCGCGAGCGGTTGAAAGTCGTCATGTCAGCGGTCGCAAGTCAACCGGACTTCAGCGAACTACCCGACGAGCTGGGTCCCGAGCCCTCCGACTACTTGTTGAGCAAGCATTCCTGGGGCGCGTTCTTCTCCACCGATCTCGATCTGCAACTCCGCCGTATCGGCGTGCGGACCATTGTGATCGGTGGCATCGCTACGAACTTCGGTGTCGAGTCCACCGCGCGCGAGGCGAGGTCGCTCGGGTACAACCTCGTTTTCGTCACCGATGTCATGCGCGCACTGACGGCTGAGGAACATGATCATTCCGTCAGATACACGTTTCCGATGATGGGCCAGGTCGCGAGAACTGACGATGTTCTGGGCGCGATCGAACCCGATCGCGGCTGACCGCCTACGGCGTTCCGGTGCCGGGTACCAGTCGCCATTTCTGGATGCGATGGTTGAAGATCACTTCAGACGTGTACACGTTGCCCTTCGAATCGGCCGTGATGCTGTGAGCCAACTGCAACTGCCCCTCTGACAGACCGAGTGAAGAGAACGTGTCGATCTCGGCCAGCGTCTTGCGATCGATCACACGCACGACACCGCTGCTTGCGTCGGGCACGTACATGTAGGTCTGGTCGGGATCCGGAGAGAACGCGACCGCAAAGGTCGTGCCGACCCGGCGGCAATCCCGGTCATAGAACGCCTCAGTGATGTAGGTGCCGTCGAGCTCGAACACCTGGATGCGGTTGCCACGCCGGTCGCAGACGTAGACGAGTCCGTCGTTGGACACGCGAAGTCCGTGCACGGTGTTGTACTGCTGTCCGGCTTCGCCGTAGGCGCCCCATCCTCGTGGGACGCTGTCATCGGGAACATTGCCGTACGCGCCCCACATCCGCTTGTACTCGCCGGTGTCGGCATCGAACACGATCACGCGCCGGTTGACGTAACCGTCGGCGACGAACAACTCGTTGGTCGGCTCGTAGACGTAGAGATCCGCCGCACCGTTGACGTTGCTGGTGTCGAGACTTCCGTTGACGCAGCCGCCACGCCGGCCGATCTGCATCAAGAACTCGCCATCCTTGGTGAACTTCAGGATCTGGTTCTCCCCCGTCGGCGCGTCGCCCTTTGCAGATGAGAACCACACGTGCTCGGCGTAGTCGATGTGCATGGTGTGCTCCATGTTCGGCCACTCGTATCCCTCACCGGGACCACCCCAGCCCCGCAGATAGTTGCCGTCCTCGTCGAACTCCATCACGGGGGGCGCCGGAACCTTGCCCTCGTCGTGCGAGCCCGGGTCGTCGGGATCGGGCGACAACCACTTCGTGGTTGCGCTGATCTCTTCGTCGGGCGTCATCTTGAACCAGCCCTGCCGCCGCGTACCGGCGTCCGACATCTCGTAACGGTGGATCAGCCACACGTGGTCGTCAGCATCGACAGCGATGCCCGCCACGTCACCCATGGAGAAGTGCTCCGGGATGCGCGCCCACCCTCGCTGCAATTCGAATTTCGGGGGAATGCCCATGTGCGGTTCCTATCTGTCGATCGCGTGCAGCCGTCGTTAGCTTACACACGCCGAATGCGAGACGATCGAGGCACGCCGGGTACCTTTGGCCCATGTTGTGGGTGACGAGGCGCCACGTTCACATGGACCGCGTGGCGACGCCGTGGCTCATTCGGCGGTTCATCGACGCCGACGCCGAGTTCGCGTTCGTTCCGTGGACCGGCGGATTCCAAGGACCTTCGGGGGCGATCCAGTTCGCCATTCCGGGCGCGGAGTTAGGACGCCACGACGAGCATGGCCCGTGCTTCGAGAAGGTAAGAACGAAGTACAACGTCACTGATCCTGGTGTGGTGCAGATGTCGGCGGTTGTCGCGGCCGGCGTCAACTTCGTGTTGCACGGTTTTCGACCGGAACCCGACGACCGGTATGGACAGATCGCAGTCGGGTTGGTAGCGCTGTCGGACGGGATGATGCTGACCCACGAAACCGACACGCAGGTTCTGGAGGCCAGCATGCCGGTGTACGACGCGTTGCACGCCGTCTTCAAAACCGACGCGCTGTTGCGCGATCGTCAGCTCGAGCCGCCCCATCTTCCAGAGTTCGGCCCAGGGCCGAAAACGGAGTTCCTCAGAGCGCTGCTCAACGAGCGATGACGGCGGAGTCGCTCAGGCGTTCCACCCGAAGAAGAAGCCGTCGCGCGTTGCCTTGGCCATCCGTCCCGGAGAGTTGGCATCTCCGAGGACCTGTACGTCGGCGACGTGATCCCGCAGAGCGGTGGCGAGCCCGTTGACCGAACGGCGCAGGTTCACCAGGACGACGACGTCGACCTCTTCGATCACCTGCTCCTCCTCCGTGCGGATGTTGAAGAGCGTCACCTTGTGATCGCCGATGTCTCGAATGAACTTCTGCACCTCGGTGATGACGCCGTTGCGCTCGAGGGCCATCGACGACAGGTCGCGGTGACTTCCTGATTTGCCGATGTAGTTCTGCGCGGTGGCAGCGTGGCGGGTGACGAGATACACCTTCTCAGCGCCGTTCTCGGCGAAGAGCCACGCGATGTCTGATGCAGTGATTGCGCCATCTTCGTCGTAGACCACGGCCGTCCGAGTCACCCTCGGCAACGACGGCAACAGCGTGGCCGGCGTGTACACGAAGTCACGGTCCCAGCCCGGGATCTCGCGACCGGTGAGACCGTTCAGCCCGCGTTCGTCGAACGATGCACCGGTGGCTACCACCACAACATCGGGCGCGTGGGAGAGCACCTCGTCGACATTGGCTTCGATGCCGAGCAGCACCTTCACGCCGGCGTCCTCGAGGCGGCCGCTCCACCAGGTGACGGCGCTCAGCACTCCGTCGCGAGTTGGCAGCTCAGCCTGCAAGTTCAGGGCACCGCCGAGCACAGGTGAACGCTCGAGCAACGTCACAGAATGGCCTCGCAACGCGGCCACACGAGCCGCTTCCATCCCGGCGGGTCCCCCGCCTATCACCACGATCTGCTTGGGGTTGTCGCTGGGCTCGAGCTTTGTGAGGCCGTACAACGCCTCGAGATAGTTGGTCGGATTCATGACACAACAACCTTCGAAGGTACAGCCGTTCAGCCCGATGCAGGGTCGGATCTCATCGGAGCGCAGCTCGAGACCTTTCTTGGGGAACTCGGGGTCGGCGAAGAAGCCACGGACTCCGCCCACCATGTCCATTGCACCGGATTCGATGATCCGCTCGGCTTCGGCGGGATCATGAAGACGACCGGGGCAACCCAGCACAACGGCGTCCTTGATCGCCGCTCGAACCTTGGCAATGAACGGAACCTGATACGAGTCCGGCAGGTAGTGCGGAGCCCACACGTTCCACATGTGTTGACTGTGACCGATGTCGAGATTGAAGTAGTCGAGCAACTTCATCTCTTCCAGACGCCGCACGATCACCTTCGCTTCCTCGCCGTCGATTCCCTCGGGGAGTTGCTCGTCGCATGGCATGCGAATGCCCACGGCCATCGAGTCGCCAATCGCGTCGCGGATGGCTTGAAGGCACTCGACCGGCAGCCGCATCCGGTTTTCCAGACTGCCGCCGTACATGTCGGTACGCCTGTTGGTGAAACCAGAGAGAAACACCCCGGTCGAGTGCAAGTGGGCAGCATGAAGCTCGACGCCATCGAAACCGGCCTTGCGCGCATTCGCCGCGCTGATGCCGACCAGACGAACGATCTCCTTGATGTGCTCGACCGTCATCGGTTCGGGGATGCCGGGGCCCACGTGTCCTGCACCCGGAAGACCCGACGGGGAGTGGTAGCCACAGTGCAGTTGCACGAAGACTTTCGTTCCATGAGCATGTACGCGTTCGAGCAGCGGTGCGAACGCCTGCGTGGCCGTATCGGTCGTCAGATGCCAACGCCCACTGTGGCCCTTCTCGACCTCGGTGTGACCGATGATGATGAGGCCCACCCCACCTCGTGCTCGCTCCTCGTAGTAGTCGACGACGTCGATGTGAGGGATCGGGCTTCCGTCGGCGGGGTCGCGCGTGTAGATGTGCTCGGCCAACTTGTACGACGGAGGTGACATCGGCGCGAAGGACCCATGGGGTGCCTGGAAGTACCTGTTCTTGATATCCACCGGGCCGATGCGAATCGGCTCGTACACGTGTGGGTACATGGTGTGCGCGGCCATCAACGCTCCAGAGTAGTAGGAGTTTGTGTCCTAACGTCGCTCGCCGAAAGTCGGAACAGAGTCATCGCGTTCCCACTGAAAACGCTTTCCCGAGCGTCGTCTTCGAGGTCGAGGTCTTCGAGGAATGCAACCGTCTTTTCGACGAAGCGGGTGGCGGCGTCGAAGTGATCCGTTCCGAAGAGGATGTGATCAATCGAGACGACCGACTCCGCACATCGGAACGCTGGTTCGCTCCATCCTTGGGCCGTGTCGACGTAGAGCCGGCCAATGTGGTCGCTGGGCCTCTGGTCGGTCGTCCAGATCGGGGTCGAGTAGTAGCTCGGAAGGTCATAGCCAAGGTCGATCCGCCGGGCGAGAAAGGGCAAGGTGCCCCCGAGATGCGACACCAGCAGCGCGAGTTCGGGATGGCGATCAAAGACGCCCGCGACCGCCATTCGCACAACTGCGAGCGTGGTATCGAACGGCAGCGTCAAGGTCGCCGGGTTCAGCGGATCCTTGTAACAGCTCGACTGAAGAGGATGCAGGAACACCGGCAAGTGGCGTGCAGTGAACTCGTGCCAGAGCGGTTCGAAGGTCTGGTCGTCCGGGTAGGTGCCGGCGACATTGGACGGCAAGAAGACACCGACGAACGCAGAGTCATCGGCCACCCGCCGTAGCTCTGCCATCGCCGCGTCGACGTCGAGGAATGGGAGGTGTACGAATGATCGAAATCGATCCGGATGACGACCGACAGCCGCCGAGTACACGTCGTTGACCATTCGGCAGAGGTGCGGCAGATGCTCGCCTCCTCCGGCGTACGCCTGAGGCGACGAAAGGATCTCCAGGTCGATTCCGCAGTCATCCATCTCGCGCAGTCGCACGTTCTCGTCCCATGCATCGATCCATGGTCCGGCCGCAGGACCTCCCTTACCGTCGCGATACACGATCCGCTCCGGGTAGTGCGCCGCGAGAAACTCGAAGAGCTCGGCTGGGTAACCGTGACAGTGCACATCAATCTTCACGAGCGCGGCTCCTTCAGTTTCACGAGGGGTTCACTGGCCAAGCCGGTCGGTCTGCTCGGCGAGCGCGTTGTCGTAGCGTTGTTCCCAACTCGCAGGCGGCGGCAGCAGCCCGTCGAGCTCGGCGAGCTGCGTAGCGTCGAGCTGGAGGTCAGTCGCGGGAATCGACGCATCGAGCTCCGCGATTGTCTCGGGCCCGATGATGGCGCTGGCGTGCACGTTGCGAGACATCAGCCAGGCGAGCGCGAGGTGCGCAGGGTCGTGACCCCACGTCACTGCAAGCTTCTCGAGATGCTTGGCTGCCTCGAGCTCGGCTTCGGCGAACGGCACGGGTCGAGACTTGTCTTCGCGGAAACGCTGCAGTCCGACGATCGCACGCTCCAGTACGTTCGTGCCCGCGAGCAGACCTCCGTTGAGGGATCCATACGTAGTCACGCTGACGCCGAAATGCTCGCAAGCCGGAATGATGTCTTGCTCCGCGCTTCGTTGCACCAGGTTGTAGCCGATCTGATGAACGACGGGCAGCTCCGTGTTGAGCAGTCGTGCGGTTCCGATCGCGTTTGTCATCCGCCACGCCGAGAAGTTCGACAGACCGAAGTACCGAACCTTGCCTTGCCGGACCAGATCATCCATGGTCTTCAGGGTCTGTTCAACGGGCGTGTCCGTGTCGGGCCCGTGCATGTGGTACAGGTCGATGTAGTCGGTCTGCAATGCGCGAAGGCTGCGCTCGACCTGTTGCATGACATGGCGTCGCGAGAGACCGACGTCGAGGACCCCGGTGCCGACGACTTCGCGAACCTTCGTCGCCACCACGACCTGATCGCGGCGGCCCTTCAACGCCTTGCCGACGATCTCCTCCGCCGAGCTTCGTTCGGAGGCAGCGGGCGCACCCGCGCGATCCAGACGCGTGAAGTTGCCGTACGAGTTGGCCGTGTCGATGAAGTTCACCCCGACGTCGAGCGCGTGGTGCACAAGGCGAATCGCATCGTCTTCTAGCGGCGCGACGCCGAACGGACCGGTACCAAGGCAGATGGTCGAGACCCTCATGCCTGTGTTGCCGAGCAGCTTGTACCTCAAGGGCTCCTCCTTCTCGTCGTGAGCGCCGACATGAAACTACGAACCAGGTGCAACATCTCGGCTGCATACGCCGAGATCACACGGGATTCTTGTCCTCACCCAGCTGCTCGAAGTACCCCTTGAAATTTTGCCGACCCATCGCCACGCGCCGCAGTCGCCGTCGCTCGTCCGGGTCGAGCGGGTCACGCCCA
>DASWRR010000436.1:0-8711 GCA_036403055.1 Ilumatobacteraceae bacterium
AGCGCCTGGCCGGGATCGATGCGGCGTTGTGTGATCTCGTCGATCATCGCCCGTATTCGAGCGAGCTCATTGGACGCGGAGATGCCGAATCGAAGCGGATTCTGCGCCGCGACATCGACGCACGTCGAGCAGGCGGCCGCATGCAAGGCGTTGAAGTGTTGACCGGCCAATGGGGGCGCGAGCAGACCGCACAAAGTTTCGCGCCGCCTGCCCTCCGGGCGCACGGACGTGCGGAGGGCATGGACCTTGCTTCGCGAGCCGACGAGACCGGTCATCGACCGCTCGTAGCCGGTGCCGCTCCACGTCTCGCCACGAGCTTGCGCGGGTAGCGGTCGCACTGTGCGCTCGTGCTCGAAGCCATGACGATGCTCGTACGCGCGTTGACGGCAGGCGTGATTGCAATACAGGCGAGGACGGCCGGGCCGGCGGACAACTGCGAACTCGGTTGCGCACCACGAACAGGCCCGGTGTGTCGGGCGAGGATGGGAGACGATGGGCATGAGTCCGTTGTACGCCGCCGGTGTCACACGGTTTGTCGTCGTCGAGTCGGCACTCGTCGCATCGCACCTGGGCGACGCGGGTGCGATCGAATCGGTTCCGGAATCGACCCCTCGGGCCCGACCCCTCGGGCCCGATCCGTCGGCTCACGAGGAGTCGCGCTCCGACCCGCTAACCCCGCTCACGGCTCCTCGTGAATCGTCAGTGACGAATCACCTCCGGCCGCACATTCGAATCTCGCCCGTCATGAATCGTCCGTGACGGAATGGCGGCCCGCATCAGCCCGGGTTTCGTCACTGACGATTCACGAGGGGCGGGCGATCCGGAGGACGGCCCGACGGCGGCCGACAGTGGGGGGAACCCGGCCAGACACGGGGCAGACACCGGCCCGAGACTGCACCGATAATTGGGCTCGACGCTGCTCGCGCGGGCGCGCACAAACGATCGGGGTTGTCAGCCGAGGCGTTCGATGATGGTGGCATTGGCCATGCCACCGCCTTCGCACATCGTCTGCAGCCCGAACCGGGTTCCGGTGCGCTCGAGCTCGTTGAGCAACGTCGTCATCAACCTTGCTCCGGAGGCACCGAGCGGATGGCCGAGAGCGATCGCGCCACCGTTGACGTTCACCTTCGACATGTCGGGGTGCAGCTCCTTCTCCCACGCAAGGACGACGGATGCGAACGCCTCGTTGATCTCGACGAGATCGATGTCGTCGATCGTCATCCCGGCACGGGCGAGCACCTTCTCGGTCGCGGGGATCGGCGCCGTCAGCATGATCCGCGGATCGGCACCGGCCAGCGCGAAGTTCACGAAACGAGCGCGCGGCGTCAGGCCCAGCGCTGCGGCCTTCTCTTCGCTCATGATGAGCAGCGCGGAGGCGCCGTCCGTGATCTGCGACGAGTTGCCAGCGGTGACGCGGCCTCCTTCTTCCTCGGTGCGGAACACCGGCTTCAACTTGGCGAGCGATTCCATCGTCGTTTCGCGCAGGCCCTCGTCGACCGCGACCATCTCACCGTTGGCACCGAGCACCGGAAGGATCTCGGCTTGGAACCGTCCCTCGGCCGTCGCCCGCGCCGCGTACTGCTGCGAGCGAGCGCCGAACGCATCGAGATCCTCGCGTGACAAACCCCACTTGTCGGCGATGAGCTCGGCGGAGATTCCCTGCGGCACGAGGCCGCCGCTCGGCGCGTAGCGCGCCCCGACCTTCGGACCGAACGGGAAGCCGAACTTGCCATCGACCATCGACGCACCCATCGGCACACGGGTCATCACCTCGACACCCGCAGCAACCACGACGTCGTATGCGCCGGCAATCACTCCTTGGGCAGCGAAGTGCGCGGCCTGCTGGCTCGAACCGCACTGACGATCGATCGTCGTGCCGGGCACCGTCTCCGGCCAACCGGCCGCCAACACGGCGTTGCGCGCCACGTTGACCGCCTGCTCCCCCACCTGCATCACACAGCCCATCACCACGTCATCGACGATCCCGGCGTCGATGCCCGTCCGGTCGATCAGGGCTTTCAGCGTCTCCGCCGCAAGGTCGACGGGATGCCAGTCCTTCAGCTTGCCGTTGCGGCGGCCGAGCGGCGTACGGATGGCATCGACGATGACGGCGGTGGGCATGGTTGCAGTCTGCAACGCGCTGGTCCCGCAACTCAAGCCGGACGCCGGCCCGAGAAATGCGCCGACGACGACGTGGAATACTTCCGAGATGCCGCGAGCTTCGATCGACGAGATCCACAACGCCGTTGTCGGCACCAACGCGCCACAGTTGTTCTTGAAGTTGACGAGCGAGCATCCTGAGCTCGAGGCACTCCATTCCATGAAGTCCGACGCGCCGGGGTCCTGGAACACCTGGACGATGCACGCATACGCGGAGACGACCGCAAGGGTTGCTGCAGGCTTGCAGCAGGCCGGTCTCGCGCCAGCGCAACGGATCCTCTTGATGATGCGCAATCGGCCCGAGTTCCATTGGTTCGACCTCGCCGCGCAGTTCCTCCGAGCGACCCCGGTCAGCATCTACAACTCCTCGTCGCCCGAGGAGATCCAATATCTCGCAGCGCACGCCGGTGCAGAGATCGCAATCGTCGAGAACGCCGCGTTCCTCGCCCGGCTGCTGAAGGTGCGCGACGACCTGCCGATGCTCAAGCAGATCTATGTCATCGATCCGCCACCGGACGGTTGCACTGACGGCGTCCTGCCGGCTTCGGATCTGATGGACAAGGACGCGGCCGACCTCGACGCGTTGGGACGCGAGATCCGCTCGGACGACATCGCGACGCTGATCTACACCAGTGGCACCACCGGTCCGCCGAAGGGCGTGATGATCAGCCAGTACAACGTCGTGTACACGGTGGAATCACTTCGTCGGTGCTTCGGCCTCGACAGCTTCGCCGGCCGTCGGGTCGTCAGCTACCTGCCCATGGCGCACATCGCCGAGCGGATGATGAGCCACTACCAGCAGCTGATCCTCGGCTACAGCGTGTACTGCTGCCCCGACGCAAACCAACTGCCGCAACACCTCAAAGAGGTACGCCCGGAGATCATGTTCGGCGTCCCTCGAGTGTGGGAGAAGATCTACAACGGCGTCAACGCGGCGTTGGCTTCCAATCCGGAGAACAAGGCGAAGTTCGACGAAGGCGTCGCGGCGGCGATCGTCATCAAACCGGCCGAGCGGGACGGCACCGCCACCAAGGAGCAACTCGCCACTTGGTCCTTCCTCGATGCGATCGCGTTCGCGAACGTCCGCGCAACCGTCGGCCTCGATGCAATCGTCGCCGCCGTCACCGGCGCCGCGGCGATCCCGCGTCCGATCCTCGAGTGGTACAACGCAATCGGAGTCCCGCTCAGCGAGATCTACGGCATGAGCGAATCGAGCGGTCCCATGACATGGAGCCCGAACGCAAACCGGCCCGGCTACGTCGGTCAGGCGATCCCGGGTTGCGAGGTCGTGATCGCCGACGACGGCGAAGTGCTGTGCCGCGGTGGTCACGTTTTCGAGGGATACTTCGAACTGCCCGACAAGACCGCGGAAACGATCGTCAGCGGATGGCTGCACAGTGGCGACATCGGCGAGCTCGACGACGACGGTTACCTGCGGATCGTCGATCGCAAGAAGGAGCTGATCATCACCTCCGGCGGCAAGAACATCAGCCCCGCGAACCTCGAGGCCGCGCTGAAGACGATCCCGCTCGTCGGCCAAGCTGCAGCGATCGGCGACAATCGCAAGTTCTGCTCCGCCATCCTCGTCCTCGACCCCGATGCCGCGGTCGTCTGGGCGAAAGCGCACGACCGGTCCGGGTCGACGCTCGGCGATCTGGCGACGGATCCGGCGATGATCGACGAGGTCCAGCACGGCGTGGACGAGGTCAACAAGCAGTTCGCTCAGGTCGAGCAGATCAAGAAGTTCGTGCTCGTCGGCGAGGAGTGGCTGCCCGACAGCGACATGCTCACGCCGACGTCGAAGCTGAAGCGGCGCGGTGTCAACGCGCGATATTCGAACGAGATCGAAGCGATGTACGCCGGTCTCGACTAGATCGACTACGTCGACTAGCTCGACTTCGGTCGCTGCGCCCCGAGCTTGGTGAAGATGCGCTGCAGCGCGGCGACGTCGGTATCCGAGAGCACCTTGGCGAAGTGCTGTTGCACCATGCGGCGATACGTGACGTTGGCATCCCGCCATTCCGCTCGCCCGTCGCGCGTCAACGAAACCGTGACAGCACGCCGATCATCGGGCGTCGGCGTCGACACGCGGTCGACGAACCCTTCGCCCTGCAGCCGATCGACACGCCGCGACAGGCTCGACGGCAACTCGTGCAACACGTCGCACAACTCGCCGACACGCAGTGAACCTCCGGCAGCCTGCAACGCCGCGAGGATCTCGAACCACGCCAACGGGAGATCCCAGTCGTCGATCAATCCTGCTTCGACGTTGCGTTGCATGTCAGCCGCGACCAAGCCGAACGCCCGCCACGTGGCCACGCGGCCGGCATCGAGACGCGGCATGAATCAGGCAGTGGCTTTGAGCGCGGCAGCAAACGCTGCGAGACCGAGGTCGATCTCTCGTTCACTGACCACGAGTGGCGGCATCCACCGCAGGCACTTGCCGTACGTACCGGCGTTCATCAGGATCATGTGACCCTCCTCGAGGCAGTGCTTCTGGATCGCCGCCACGCGCGGGGCGTCGTGGAACTCCGTTCCGACCATCAGACCGAAACCACGAACCTGGGCGATCACATCGTGCTCCTGCTGCAGCTCGCGAATGCCCGCTTGCAACTGCGCACCGCGGTCGACGACGTTCTGCAGGAACCCGGGCTCGCTCATGACCTCGATGGTGGCCAACGCGGCAGCACATCCCATCGCGTTGCCGCCGTACGTTCCGCCGTGGCTACCGGTCGGCCACTTGTCGTCGAGCTCGCGACGCGTGCCGAGCGCGGCGAACGGGAACCCGCTCGCTATCCCCTTCGCCATGCAGATGATGTCGGGCTCGATCCCGTAGTGCTCGACGGCGAACATCTTGCCCGTCCGACCGAATCCGCTCTGGACCTCGTCGGCGATGAACATGATCCCGTGCTGGCGACAGCGCTCGACGAGGCCTGTGATGAAGCCGTGGGGCGCAGGGATGTAACCGCCTTCGCCGAGCACCGGCTCGAGGATCACGGCCGCGGTCTCGTCGGGCGCCGTCATCGACTTCAGCAGATGATCGAAGCCGCGCAGCGCATCGGCGACCGCGGCATCCTGGTCCTGCGCCAACGGGTCCGGGTACGGAGCAACGAACACGCCGGCCGGCAAGGCGAAGTGACCCGAGCGATATCCCGTCTTGGACGTCGTCATTGCCATCGCCATGTGCGTTCGGCCGTGGAAGCTGCCACTGAACACGATGGTGTGCGGCCGCTTGGTGACCTGCTTGGCCAACTTCACCGCCGCCTCGGTGATCTCGGCACCGGAGTTGGCGTAGAAGAAGGTGTCGATGGCGCCCGGCGAGAGCTCGCTGAGCTTTGCCGCGAGTGGCTCCAGCAGATCGTGCTTGTACACGTTGACCTGAGCGTGGATGAATCGCTGTGCCTGTTCGGCGATCGCCTTCGCAACGTGTGGGTGGGCGTGGCCCGTTGAGTTGACCGCGATGCCGGCGGCGAAGTCGAGGTACTCCTCGCCGTCGGTCGTGGTCACCCAGCACCCCTTGCCGGTAGCGACCTTCAGCGGGGTCACGCTGAACCACACGTTGGAAAGATGGGACTCGGAGGCAGACGCGCTTGTCATGCGCGCGATGTTACGCGAACGCAGCTGCCAAGACGTCGGCGTAGGTGTCGGCGAGGTGGAACGTCATCGCGTCACGAACCTTCTCCGGCACATCCTCGAGATCGGGCCCGTTGCGCTTCGGGAGGATCACCTCGGTGAGCCCTGCGCGGTGGGCGGCGAGCACCTTTTGCTTGAGGCCGCCAATGGGCAGCACCTTGCCCTGCAACGTGATCTCGCCGGTCATGCCGACCGACGGCTTGACGACGCGATCGGTGAGCAACGAGACCAACGCCGTCGTCATGGTGATGCCGGCAGACGGCCCGTCCTTCGGCACCGCACCTGCCGGGACGTGGACGTGAACTCGCTTGTTCATCGTCGTCACATCGACGCCGAGCTCAGCGGCGTGCGAGCGCACGAAGCTGAGCGCGATCTGCGCGCTCTCCTTCATGACGTCACCGAGTTGGCCCGTGAGCGTCAACGACGGCTCACCATCGACGGCCAGCGGGAACGCTGTCGTCTCGATGAACAGCACATCGCCACCCATGCCGGTGACCGCGAGCCCCGTTGCGACGCCGGGAACGTTCGAGCGTTCGGCGATCTCGTCGTCGACCTTCACGCGGCCGAGCCACGTACGCACATCGGATGCGTCGACGACCAGCGGTGTGGACCCCTTGTCGACGGCGACCTTCGCGGCGACCTTGCGCGTCAGCTTGCCAAGCTCTCGCTCGAGTGAACGCACACCGGCTTCTCTCGTGTAGCCGGTGATCGTGGCACGCAACGCTGCCTCCGTGAGCGAAACCTCATCAGTGCTCAAGCCCGCCAACTCGATCTGGCGGGGCAGTAGGTAGCGCTCGGCGATGAAGACCTTCTCGTCCTCGGTGTACCCGTCGAGACGGATGAACTCCATGCGGTCGAGCAGCGGCGCAGGGATCGTGTCGGCGACGTTGGCCGTCGCGATGAACACGACGTTGCTGAGATCGAGGTCGATCTCCAGGTAGTGGTCGCGGAACGTGTGGTTCTGCGCAGGATCGAGGACCTCGAGCAGCGCGGCCGTGGGGTCGCCACTCCATCCGCCGGCGCTGAGCTTGTCGACTTCGTCGAGCAGCACGACTGGATTCATCGTGCCCGCTTCGATCATCGCTCGAGCGATGCGACCGGGTTGGCTCCCGACGTATGTGCGCCGGTGGCCACGGATCTCGGCTTCGTCACGGACGCCGCCGAGCGAGACGCGCACGAACTTGCGGCCCATCGCGCGTGCGACCGATTCGCCGAGGCTCGTCTTGCCGACGCCTGGAGGGCCGACCAAGGTCAACACCGCGCCGGATTGCCTCGTGTGCCCGTCGATCGGCTGGATGTCGCGAGCGACGCGAAGCTTGCGCACCGCGAGGAACTCCACGATGCGATCCTTGACCTCATCGAGCCCGTAGTGGTCGGCATCGAGGATCGCCCTCGCCTGGTCGAGCTCGAGCTGATCTTCGGTCCGCGTGTTCCACGGCAGCTCGAAGATTCGATCGAGCCACGTACGGATCCACGAGTGCTCGGGCGACTGCTGGCCCATGTGCTCGAGCCGATCGATCTCCTTGTTGACGGCGTTGGCCGTCTTTTCCGGGAGGTCGAGCTCGGCGAGCTTGGCGCGGTACTGACCGACGACGTCGTCGTCACCCTCGCCGAGCTCCTTGCGGATGGCAGCAAGCTGCTGGCGGAGCAGATATTCGCGTTGCTGCTTGTCGACCCCCTCGGTCACATCGGCGCGAATCTGCGCGGTCACCTGCAACTCGGCGAGATGGCTCTTCGCCCATTCCGTGACGAGGTCGACGCGCTCGCCGACGTCGAGCGCCAGCAGGATTGCCGCCTGATGGGCAAGGTCGGGCTCGCTCCACGTCGTGACGGCGTCGGCCAACTGTCCGGGGTCGCCGACGCTCCTCAAGATCTCGGGGAGCCGGCGGCTGCCGCGCAGCTTGGCGATCTCCTCGAGCACGACGCGCAGCTCGCGAGCCGCAGCTTCGACCCTTGGGGTTGGGCGGCTGTCGGCGATCAGTTCGACGTCGACGTGATCACTGCCGCGACCGCTGGGGTGGCGAGCGGTGATGCGGGCACGCACCTCGGCTTGGACGATGGCAGCCATGTCGCCGTTCGGCATGGCGCCGGTGTTGGGGACACGGGCGACGACGCCGATGTCGCCGGCCGACGGATTGTGGAGAACGAGGCGCCCATCGCCGCGCGACGCAGCGTCAACCGCAGCGCGGGCATCGTCGGACGTGAGAGTGAAGGTGAACACCGTCCCAGGGAGCACCACGGCGGGCACTTCGAGCAGCGGCAGAGTGAGCTGGCGGGTGTCGAGATCGGTCATTGCTCAAAGTGTAAGGTCACATAAGTTGAGTTGCTACCGCTCAGCTTTGCTGCGCGAACCCGGCGAGGTGTTCCATCGCCTGCTCCCACGTGGCCCGTTCCATGAGCAGTTTGCGCATCCGCATGACCGGCTTGGGCATGTTGACGCCGAGCACGCCGCGCAGCCGGCCGGCATGTCCGTAGATCGCCATGAAGCTGGCGTCGGGGTCACCCGCCACCAACAGGACCCCGTCCTCGCCGTGCGCCCGACCGACGTACTGGATCCTGCTGTCGAACTGGTCGCTCCAGAAGAACGGCACCGGAGCGTACGCCGTGCCGGGTTCGCCGCGCAGCTCGGCAAGGAGGTTCTTGGCGGCGGCCGCTCCCTGTTCCGCAGCGTTCGACCAGTGCTCGATCCGCATCTCCTCGCCGTCGTCGCCGAACAGGTTGTTGGCCCAACGCGCGCAGTCTCCCGCCGCGTAGATACCAGGAGCGGCCTGGAGGCAGTTGGTGCACACGACACCGTCACGCACCTCGAGCCCGCTGCCCGCAAGCCATTCGGTGGCCGGCGTCACGCCGATCCCGACGACGACGACGTCAGCGGGAACCACGTCGCCGCTGCCCAACCGCACACCACTGACGGCGCC
>DASWRR010000437.1:0-6210 GCA_036403055.1 Ilumatobacteraceae bacterium
GAACGAAGCGGGTCGCGTTGCCGACACGTTGATCGTTGCGCCGAGCACGCCGCCGACCATCTTCACCGTCTTGTTGGGAGCGGCGACTGTGTTGATGCTCACGGTTCCCTGAGGAACAGCGATGTAGCTCTCGATGTCGACGTTCGTCGTCGTCGCGCCGCTGAGGTTGATGTCGACGATCGGCAGAGCCGCCGGAGCCGGTGCAACCGTTGGCACGAGGGTCGACGGCTTGAACGTCGTTCCGCTTGCGGGCGCCGGGGGCGTGCTGGCCTCGATCGGCGCCGGCACGTAGATCTGCGGTTGATTCAAGTCGCCGATGGTCGTGCCGGTCAGCGTGCCGTTGACGGACATGATCGACACACCCTCGGAGCTCTGCACGCCGGTTTCGGTCGGTGCTACGAGACGCTTGTTGATCGTGAGACTCGGACCCGTGCCGGTCGCTGCAGTCGCATTGTCGACGACGAGTCGTCCGGGACCGCCGAAGACGAACGTTGCGCCTGCACCGGTCTGGTTGTGGTTGAACGGTGCGGAGTAGTCGGCGTAGCTGACGGCATCGAGGTCGTCAGTGCATCCCTCGACTGCACCCAACCCGACGACGACCTTCGCGTCACCGCTGATGCGCAGCGTGTTCTCGAAGTAGTACACCCCGGAGACGAAGTAGTAGTTCGAGTTCGCCGTCAACGTCAGCGGGTCCGTGTACTTCCCCGGGAAGAACACACGGCATGCGCCGTACGCGCTCGGCATGCCGAATCCCGCGTTGCTGCGCAGGTCGACCGGCGTCACCGGAAGTTGCGGCGCCCAGACCTTGTTGCCGTCCGACGTCGGGCTCGTGTCGTTCCACCACAGCGTCGGGTTGGCGTTGCCGGAGCCGGCGTAGGTCGTGCCACTCATCCCGGCGGGGAGCACCGACCCTGCCCACGTTGTTCCGCCCGCGTACCACAGGTTGTTCGGGTCCTCTGCGAGGGTGTCCAACGTCGTCGTGCACTTCGTGCTGACGGCAACGTCGAGTCCGGGCGATGCCAACGTGACCGGCGTCGTGAGACCCGAGCCCTTGCAGGCTTGGTACAGGCCCTTGCCGTCGGCCAGCACCGTGCGCAGGCCGCCCTTGACGGCCTCGGCGCGCAGGACCTTGTCCTGCACTCCCCTGCCCGTCCGCGTGACGGTCATGGTGTAGTCCAGCGCCGGGATCACGATGATCGCCGCAAGGATCATCATGACGAGCGCAAGGATCAGAGCCGCACCCTGGTCGCGGTCTGTTTCAACTGCTGTTGCACGAGTTCGGCGCATCATGGCGTGAACGTCACGTTCTGGATGCACGACACGGCCTGGTTCGCTGCGACGTTGAGGCGGATGGTGTCCCACGGTGTGCCAGGGACGTCGACGATCGTCGGCGTCACCGGGACGCCGCCGGCCTTGCATGTCCAACCGGCAGGTGTGTAGTGGTCGACGACAGTCGTCGTCCTCTGCTGCTGGATCTCGGCTGTGATCGAACCACCCGATGGGATGGCGAAGTCGAACGTTCCACTTCTCTTCGACCCGCTCGTCTCGACCTTGGTGTTGTCGAGCGTGTTGTTGTACGTGAACGTGTCGTTGGCCGGCGTCGTTCCGTTGACGCGGGTCTGCAGCGTCACCGTCCCGCCGCATTGGGCGAGTGCGATCGACGCAAGTGCATCCTTGATGTCGACCCACGCCGTCGTGGTGTACATGTTGGCCACCTCCGCGTTGATCACGTTTCCGCTGGCGTCCTTGAGCGGAGCGACGATGCCAGACGGGTCGATGAGGTCGCCGAGGATCTGACGGTTCGTCTTCGAGTACGTGTGCTTCGCGTCGTACGCCGTGTACGGCGCGACGTAGACCTTGGTGGCTGTCCACCCGTCGCTGTTCACGGTCGGATCGATGGTCGCGCTCTTGCCTGCGACGTAGTTCGCCTCAGTCGTGACCTCCGACGAACTGAACGGTGCCGTGTACGACCGATAGGTACGCCAACCGCTCGGGTTGCCGGGCTGCCCGGCGTTGTAGGCCGACTGCGTCGAGGCTTCCCACTGGCTGTACGGCGAGGTGTACGACGGAGTGATTCGATATCCGTCGGTCGAGTCCGTTGTGGTGTTGCTCTTGGTGTACGTCGCCTGCGTGATGGAGGTGTAGGGCGTTGCCGAGGCTCCACTGAGGTTCGTCCTCCAACCGTCCGTGGAGGTCGAGTCGACGTTCGCCGCGTCATAGGCACTTTGCGTCGTGCTCTGCCACAACGTGTACGGCGACGTCAGGTTCGTCAGCGCTTGGTAACCGTCGGTTCCGTCGCTCGCCGTCGTGTTGCTGTTGGTGTACTCGGTCGAGGTGATCGCCGTCCACGGAGTCTGTGACGCTGCGCTGAGGATCGTCTTCCAACCGTCGGTCGCGGTGTTGTTCGTGTTCCCCGCGTTGTACGCCGTCTGCGTCGTGTTCTGCCACAGCGTGAACGGCGTCGTGAACGAGTTCGCGATCTGGAAACCGTCGGTGCCATCGGCCGCGGTCGTGTTGCTCAAGTTGTAGTCCGCAAGCGTGATGCTCGTCCACGGAGTCTGTGCGGCTGCGCTGACGATTGTCTGCACCGCGTCGGCCGACCCAGAGGCGACGTTGCTCGCGTCGTATTGCGCCGACGTGAGTGTCGTCCAACTGCCCAGCGCTCCGGTGATGCGGATGCGATGGTTGTCGGTGGAATCAGGTGTCGTGTTCTTGTTGAGGTAGTTGCTCAACGATTCAGAGGACCACGATCCACTCTTGAACTGCTCGTACACGACGCCGGTCTGGGCGATCTGAAACACCACGTTGTTCGCCCTCTGGTAGTCGAGGTGGTAGCCCTGCTGGTAGACGACGTTGTTCGCCCGCTGGTAGTCGAGGTGGTAGCCCTGCTCGTAGACCACGTTGTTCGCCCGCTGGTAGTCGTCGTGGTAACCCTTCTCCCAGACGTCGTGATACCACTTCAGCCAATCCTTCAGGTGATACCCGGCGTTGACGTCGACCCAACTCGACGAGGCCGTCGTGTCCGAACCGACGAACACGCCGATGAAGTCGACCTGCACGCCGAACTCTCGAGCGACTCGGTTGGCCCTGTTCCATGCGCGCTGCGCATACGAGCCGCCGGTCGGTTGGGCAAGTGCGGTGTCGTCGGGGAAAGAAACGCCTGCGGGCAGAGCGGTCGATCCCGGTTGACCGGAGACGCCACCGAGGCGGTCGTAGTTCGGCACGCCGTCAGTGAAGAAGATCAGCTTCGACGGCAGGCTCGCCTGGATCGTGCCGTCGCTGTTGCGGAACGCCCGATACAGACCGTCTTCCCAGTTCGTTGCGTCGTTGACCGAATCGATCTTCGAGACGGTCTGACCGGTCGACGTCGTCCCTCCGTTCACGTAGACCTTGAGGTCGCTGACGTCGGTCTCCTTGAGCATGTCGAAGTAGCGCGCGCCGGTTGCACCAGCGCCGAGGACCGAGCCGAGCCAGCCGAACTTGGTGAGCTCGAGCTTCACCGGAGTGCCGGCGAACGTGTCGATCATCGAGGTGATCGCTGCGCGAACCGTCGTCATGTTCGTCGGGTCGGCCTGGTTGATCGAGCCAGAGATGTCGATGACCATCCCGAAGTTGCCGCCGCACCGCGTACGGGCTGCAGTCAGCGACTGGTTGAACGACACCGAGTTCGTTGCCAAGCTGGTCTGGCGGTCAGTTCCACCGGCGCTGAGGCTGATCTGGTTGGTGCCGCCACCGGAGCCGGCGACATCGCCACCACCGTTGATCGTCACGACGACTCGCTGACCGTTTTTGGACTTGAAGGTCGGGTCGTCCACGGGCGCGGGCGTTTGGCCACTCGTGTCACCGGGGTCGAGCGCCTGACTCACGACCATGATCCACGTCGGCTTCGTCGCGCCGACCACGTAATCGACACCGATGGGCGGCGGGTCGAGATCGTGCAGGACGACGTTCGTCTCGCACGTCGCCGAACCGCCCCCCGTGGTCGTGCACTCCACGCGGATCATCTGGTACTCGAGGCCGACGAGCACATACCGATACGAAACCTTGGTCGTGGTGATGACGGCGACGCCACCCGCGCCCGGCACCGTGCCGGTCCACGTCAGCATCAGCGCGTTCGTTCCACCGACGTTCGCGCCGGCTGGGCACGTGCCCGTGCACGGCGTCGCAGCGGGATCGGTGCTGACGGATTCTGCGGACGACAGGTCGGCCGGCATCCACACGTTGACGTTCTGCTCGGACCGTGCGTTGTTCGTGCGGCCCGTGGTGTTGTCTGCCTGCTTGTAGATGACGGTGATCGCCATCGTGAGCGACGCGATGAGGACGCCCGTGAGGACGACCGAGATCAGAAGTTCGGGCAACGTCATGCCCGAGTCACGGTGTTGCCGGCCGTTAGACATTGCTCTTGACCACCTGCATCGAACGAGTCACCTTTCCATTGGGGCTGGCGATCGTGATCTTCACCAGTTGGACGTCTTTGCCGGCGACACCCGGCGTGCTGCACGCGTCGTTTGCGACCGTGGGCGTGTGCCAGCTACCACTTGCCGTCGCGTCGACGCCGGGTGCGTACCACCAGTACGCGACCGTCGCTTGCGCCGGGTCCCAGTTCGCTGCCTGCGCGGCAGCCTTCACATACTGGTCGTAGTTGCATTTGAGGGGTGCGCGGTTGACGCGGTCAGCAGCGTTCTGCAGCACCGTCTCGATCTGGGCGAGGTCGCCGGCGCCCCTCGACGCCCTGATGCCGGCGATCGACGCATCCATGATCGACAGCAGGACCGTCGACATCAAGACGATGGTGATCACCACTTCGACCAACGAAAAACCGTGATCTGGAGCATGGGTCTCGAGGCCGCCGTCGCTGTACCGTCGCCTGAGACCTCGAAGCTTCATCCTGCCCGTCCGGTGCGTCACGTGAGGATGGCCAGTCCATGCCTCACTGAGCTATCGGTGGAGTGTGCGACCGAGTTGAGCGGAAATACGTCAAGGTTTGGTCAGATGATCGACAAGAGTTCGCGGCATCGCGACGACCGAAATCGCGCCCGCAATCAGCTTCTTGAGCAACGCCCCGGAACCGTGGAGAGCCGCTCCGACGGAACTCGGGGCGTTGCTCAGTGCGCAATCCCTACCCAAGGAAACCCGCTGCCAATCCGCCTTGATACTCGGTTTCTTCGAGTGAACGAAGTGCGCGCTGGGAAAGAGTGCGTCATGAACTCTGACCAGACCGAGCAATCGTCACCGTCCGAATCTTCGGGTGATGCGGATGCCCGCAAGCCGAAGTCGATGAGGAAGGCAGACGTCGCAAACGGCGAGTCTCCGGACCCCGTTGCGGACGAGGAGCGGGAACGAGGCAAGCCGACTGGCTCTCGTCAGGCGGCCGAGAACCAAGAAAATGATCCGCCCGCTTGAGACTGGGGTGCGACCGCTCTGCGTGGTTCGGCGCCTGTGACCAGGCGTTCCCGGGCCCAACCACGTGCACGGTCCGAATGACACGAGACGTCGTAGTCCCATCGGGCAATTGCCTCGCGTCCACTACGACGACGAGGGTGAACCCATCAGTCGATTTCGCGCAGTGATTGCACTGCGTCACGTTCGGGCGCCAAACCAAAGGAAACCGAATGAAGAAGTTCGTACTCGCACTCGTCGCAGTTCTGACGGCGATGATCGGAAGTCTCGGCATCAGCGCCGTTGCTGAAGCCACACCGACCGCCAGCTTCACGATGTCGACGACGTCCCCAGTCGTCAATCAACTCGTGACGTTCAACGGTTCGTCGTCGGTGTGCGACACCGCGACGTGTAGCTACACATGGTCGTGGACGTTCCGCACCTCAGGCGGCGCGACGCTGAACGGTGGCCAGATGGGCACCGGCAAGGTCATCAGCTACAGGTTCAGTTCGTTCGCCGCGTCGAAGCCGTTCATCACGGTCAAGTTGAAGGTCACGAACTCCGGTTCGACGCACAACTTCGCGTTGGCATCGACGTCGTTCGTCGTCAGAGCGGCGTAGATCAGCGGGCGCGCGACCTGCCGCCCGACATCAGCTCTCGCCAATCGCTCGCCTCGATCTCGACGTCGAACTTCTTCGCCGCGGTCTTGATCCGCTTCCACGCTCGATCACGTTCCGCGTCAGAGACATCCTCGACCTGATCGAAGCGAGCGATGGCGTTGCGAACATGCCGCGCATCGTTCAACGGTTCCTTGCGCTCATCGGGAAACGC
>DASWRR010000438.1:0-4113 GCA_036403055.1 Ilumatobacteraceae bacterium
GACGACGGGTCGAGCCGGCGTGCCGTCGAGGTCGAACGGGCTTTTCTCGCGGAGCTCGGCAGCGGCTGCTCACTTCCGGTCGGCGCTCATGCAAGTGACACGACGTTGACAGCGTTCCTGGCGAACGAGGACGGCACCCGACACCTCATCGAGATCATCGAGCTTCCCGACGACCACGTGATCGCGACCCTTCGCGGTGCCTCCCTCGCGGATTCGATGCGCTCAGACATCTGATGAACGCGCTGGCCGGCCGTACGGTGATCGTCACGCGCTCGGCCGACCACGCCGACGAGATGCGTGAGATCGTCGAGTCGTTCGGGGCGACCGCGGTGATCGTTCCGTTGATCGAATTCGTCGACGAGCCGGGCGCTGCAGCGCAATTGTCGTCGCTCGATCTGGAGGCGTTCGATTGGGTCGTCGTGACATCGCCGAACGGCGCGCAGCGCGTGTCACCGTTGATCTCCGCCGAATCGTCGCGTCCCCGAATCGCCGCCGTGGGCGCCTCGACCGCGGCCGTGCTGGCGAGGTGCGACCTCGTCGCCGAGACGCAGAGCGCCAAAGGTTTGCTCGAGCGCTTCCCGAACGGACCAGGACGCGTGCTGGTGGTGCAGGCCGTCGATGCCGAGCCGACGATGGCGGACGGGCTCGGCAAACTCGGGTGGGACGTCGAGGTGATCAGTCCGTATCGGACTGTGACGGCGACACCCTCGGCGGGCGTCAGGTCGAAGGTGGCCGGCGCAGACGCGGTGCTGTTCGCAAGCGGGTCGGCCGCGCGCGCATGGGTGAAGATCTTCGGTAAGAATGCACCGCCGATCATGGTCGCGATCGGCGAGCAGACCGCCGCTGCCGCGGAGCGTGCGGGACTCAAGATCTCGGTGATATCTGCCGATCACTCTGTGCACGGCATGTTGGTTTCGCTGAGAAGTTATTTGGCCGACCGGAACTAGCATCTAGACAAGGCTTGCGCCGACGGGAGTGGGTACGGGAAGTGATGATGGCGAGACGGGTGACGGGACGTTGGCTGCTTGCAGCCATGGCGAGCGCCAGCTTCGCCGCGCTCGGCATCAGCCACGCCGCCGCCCAAGTGCTGCCGTCCAACGTCGCGCCACCTGCGACCGTCGACGTCGAGTCGCAGGCGGGCTCCAACCCCTCGGTGTCGGGTGACGGACGCTTCGTCGTCTACGCCGGGCCTTCGGCGACCGAAGGCGACACCCGCACGAGCACGGTGTGGTTGCGCGACCGGTCGAACGGCGGCGAGGTCGAACTGACGCAGCCGATGCCTGGCGCCCGAGTTGGCAACAGCGTGTTCCCCGTGATCAGCGGCGATGGTTGTTATGCCGCGGTGCTCACCGAGATGCCGTTCGACTTGTTTCGTGACGACGACACCGGCGACCGCTGGGACGTCTACCGGATGCAGCTCCCGAGCTGCGGCGGGTCGCTCAACAGCTGGGAACTGATCTCCACCAATGCGTTCAAGGGAAACGACGCGGCCGCGTCCGACGATGTCGACCCGCGCTTCCCACCCGCCATCTCCGGCGCCGGTTCGGTCATCGCATACACCCACAAGTTCGATGCCGCGCAGAAAGACCTCGCCGGCGTCATCGTCGTCGATCTGACAGTGCCCAACGGCCAGCCGGGCCACGCGGTGGCCGTCGCAGGGACACCGGCGGCCGCACCCAACGGCAACTACAAGTACGCCGGATTGCGCGAGCCGTCCGTCTCGGATGACGGCCAGTTCGTCGCGTTCACATCCGACGCGAACTCGTCGAAGGTCGTGCCCGACTGGAGCTCCGGCCAGATCCCCGGTGACTTCGCCAGCTCGCAGGTGTACGTCTGGGATCGGCTGAATCCCGACCCCAACAGCGCGGTGAAGCGGGCGTCACTCGGCCCCGACAGCACGGCGAACGGCGACGCGTCGGCACCGGCGATCTCCGCAGACGGAACCTATGTCGCGTTCGCCTCGACTGCGGTGAACCTCGTGCTCGGCGCCTCACTTCCTCCGTGCATCAACAGCTGCCCGCCGCAGATCTACCGCTACAACCGTCTCGACGGCACGATCGTTCTCGTCAGCCGGGTGCCCGCTGCGCTCAGCACGCCGATCGTCGGCAGCGATCTCGGCGCGACCCAGCCGGCGATCAGCAGTGACGGCAGCCAGGTCGCGTTCGTCACCCGCTCGACGAACCTGCTCGCCACCCGACCGGCGGTCGGCGGCGCGGTCACGGACGGCGACATCATGGTCGCCGACGTCGATGTCGCCGAGATCTACCGCGCATCAGTCCTGGCGGATGGCGTCACGCCGGCGCCGGCGGCCAACAGCCATCCCAAGCTCTCCGCGACCGGTCGAGTTGTCGTGTTCGACACGCTCGCCGGATCGTCGTTCAACCCGTTGAACCCGCGGGTGCCCGACACGTTGCGCCAAGTGGTGGGCATCACTCAACAACCGCAGCTCTCGATCGCCGACATCGACATCGGAACCGGAATCGTCGGTCTTCCGAGCTCGGAGTGGTTCGTCCGCCTGTACAACGCCGGTCCCGGTTCGTTCGTGCCGAACAAGGTGGCGTCGACGAACCCGAACTTCGGCATCACCTTCGGCAACTGCCTCGAGGGGTACGCCGTTCCGCCGGGTGGCTCCTGTGCGGTCGCGGTGATCTTGACTCCGGGTGCCGAAGGCAAGTTGAGCGGCGCCATCAAGATCTCCGAGACCGGTTTCGGTGCACTGACCGTGCAATCACAAATCACCGGCGCCGGTGGGCTACCGGCGTTGTCGGCCGATCAGGACAGCTATCACCACTTCGACACGTTGAAGGTCGGCCAGTCGAGCGACCCGGGGACGTTCACGATCTCCAACGTCAGCCTCGTGCCGGCGGTCGTCGCGAGTGTGTCGATCCAGGGTGCGAACCCCGCCGACTTCAAGGTCGTGAGGACGAAGTGCCGTGGTGCCGTGCTCGAGATCAGTGCCGGCTGCACGGTCGACGTCGCGTTCATCCCGAAGGAGGCGGGCCACCTGTCCGCCACGATCGTCGTCGGGACGGACACAGGCCAATACACCAGCGTTCTCGTCGATGGCGACGCGCACTACGCACCGACGATCCAAGCGGCCGGCACGGATGTCGTCGCCGGCAACGAGATCGGAGTCGGCGGCAACGGATTCGCACCCCACGCGACGGTGACGTTGCTGTGGGCCGACGGCGCCGGTAGCCGGACGACGGTCGACACCGATGCTGCCGGCAACTTCTTGATCTCGATGCCGGTTGCGGCCAACGAACGCCCCGGCGACCGCATGCTGGTCGCTGAGACGCCTGGCACCGGAAGCGACGTTGCGTCGCTGGTGCTCCGAATCACACCGCGTCCTGTTGACGAGATGGACGCTGCGTCCCCTGGTTGGCCAGGCGGCTGAGGACTTGCCGGCGGATCAGCCGGCGGGCGGCGGCTGCGTGGCGCTGACCATTCGGCCCGACACGAGCATGGACGTGGTGCAGCTGCCGGTGAGGCCGCCGGCGCCGTCGCACCGCACCTGGAAGACCAGTGACGTGCCACCGACCACTTCGACGGGCGACACCCACGACACCCGTTTGTCACCTGTGAAGTCGTTGAGCGGGATCGGGTAGATCGGTGTCGTGCCGTTCATCAAGACGGCCAAACCCTGATCCGCGTCGGGGTTCAGCAACGCGAAATCGGTGAGACGGAACGTCGAGCCGGCCGGAACATCGACGGTGACGGAGGCGGTCTGGCCGGCCGGCGGCGCCGGCGCCAACAACTGACTGAACAACGTCCCGACTTCGGCGGCGACCTGTGGCGTGGGGGCGACGGTGGTGACCGGCACGGAGTCGTTCGATACGACGGGCGCGCTGACGACGGATGTCGACGAGATCGCCGCCGGAAGCTGCTTCGTGACAGCGTCGTCGGCCGCGCTGCGCACCGCCGGCTTGACGATCGCGAACCACACCAACAACAGCGCGGCGATCGTGCCCGCAACCGCGAGAAGCCGACCGAACAGTCGCTCGGGAACCATCGACGCCTGCACGAACGTCACCGGCGCACTCGCGGTCGGGCACCCAGGTTGATCGGCATCGACCGTGAACTGAACGGTCCGCGATCTTCGTTCCCACTGCA
>DASWRR010000439.1:0-2179 GCA_036403055.1 Ilumatobacteraceae bacterium
GACGGCGAACGGCATCCGCGGGCGCCACGACAAGGACATGGCTTCAACCTAGTCACGGACGTCTGTCGTGTCGTCCGCCTGGAGATGTACGCCGGACGGCCGACCGTGCCCGGTCGACCACGACTCGAGGAGGAGCCGACGATCATCGCCGTGGCGGACGACGCATCGCCGCGAGAAGCGCACGATCAACCCATGACAACAACCGCATACAGGCGCCCGGACGAAGCGAGCGCATTCAGATGACCACCCTCTCGTTCCACCAACTGACCAAGTCCTACGGCCGAGTCGTCGCCGTCGACGACTTCACCGCCGTCGCCCAGCCCGGGCGCATCACCGCATTCCTCGGCGCGAACGGCTCGGGCAAGACGACCAGCATGCGCCTGCTGCTGGGTCTCGCCGAACCGACGAGCGGCAGCGCGCGCATCGATGGCCGCCTCTACCGAGACCTCGAGCACCCGTTGCGCGCAGTCGGCGCCGTGCTCGACCAAGGCTTCCACCCGAACCGAACCGCCCGGAACCATCTCAGGATCGTCGCCGCGCAGGCCGGCATCGGACACGAAACGGATCGCATCGACGAGCTCCTCGATCTCTTCGACCTCGTTGGTGCGGCGAATCGCACCGTCGGCGGATTCTCACTCGGAATGCGCCAGCGGCTCGCACTGGCATCAGCGCTCGTCGGCTCCCCAGGTGCGCTCGTCCTCGATGAGCCGTTCAACGGGCTCGATCCAGACGGAATTCGCATGATGCGGTCGCAGCTGCGCAGCTTCGCCGACGCCGGCGGCACGGTCTTCTTGTCGAGCCACCTGCTCGCTGAGGTCGCACACAGCGCCGACGAGCTGATCGTGATCCATCGCGGTCGTCTCGTGACCGCCGGCCCCGTCGACCACATCGTCCGCGAAGGCGAAGACCTCGAAACCACCTTTCACAACTTGATCCATCCCAACAACGAGAATCACGGAGTACAACGATGAAGAACCTCATCAAGGTCGAACTGTTGAAGTTGCGAACCACACCAGCCCTCTACATCTGCGCCGGAATCGTCGGCGCTCTCACCGTCGTCTCGGTCGTCGCCAACATCTTGTTGGCCGGCAAGAGCGGCGCACCAGCGCTCGGAACCGTCGAGAACGTCAACAAGGTGTTCTCAGTCGCAGCACTCTCGACGATGGTCGCGTTGGCCATCGGCATCGTCACGATCGCCGGTGAGTACCGGCACCGGACGATCCTCGGCAGCTACCTCGCCGAACCGCGCCGCGGCCGAGTCGCTGTCGCAAAGCTGGCGACCGCCGGTGGAATCGGCGCGATCACCGGCGCGGCGGCGTTCGGCATGGCAGCCGCAGTAGCGATCCCGATGTTCGCAGCGAAAGGCGTGCACCACCTACCGATCGACATCGGTCGCATGTGGTGGGGCGCGACGCTCGCCAGCGCTTGCTTCGGGATGCTCGGCGTCGCCCTCGGGTCAGCAGCGCGCCACACCGTTGGCGCGATCATCGGTGCGATCATCTGGGTGCAAGTGATCGAGGTCAGCGTGTTGCAGCCGGCGATCCCCTCGCTCGCCAAGTGGCTGCCGACGGGAGCCGGTGTTGCGCTGACGAGCTCGGGTAAGGACACGGCCGCACTGCTCGCACCCGGGCCCGCTGCACTGGTCCTGCTGGCGTGGGCCGGCGTGCTCACGTTCGTCGCAGCGAAGGTGAGCCTCAATCGGGAAGTGCCGGTCGGCTAGGCGGGAAGACTCGCCTCGATGGCACCGACGAGCGCAGGATCTTCCGGAGTCACCATCGGCGAGAACCGCGTGACCGTACCGTCGGGAGCGATGAGGAACTTCTCGAAGTTCCAACGGATGTCACCGGAGTGGCCCTCGGAGTCGGCCACTTCGGTGAGCTCCGCGTAGATGGGATGGCGTTGGTCACCGTTGACTTCGATCTTCTCCATCATCGGGAACGTGACGCCGTAGGTCGTCGAGCAGAACGTCTCGATCTCCTCCGCTGAACCGGGCTCTTGGCCGCCGAACTGGTTGCTCGGGAAGCCGACCACCGTGAAGCCGCGGTCGGCGTACTTCTTCTGCAACGCCTCGAGCCCGGTGTACTGCGGCGTGAGACCGCACTTGGAAGCAACGTTGACGGCGAGGATCGACTTGCCGGCGAAGGCGCCGAGGGACGTCTCTTCGCCCCGCAGCGTGTGA
>DASWRR010000440.1:0-5049 GCA_036403055.1 Ilumatobacteraceae bacterium
CGACCGTTGTGCTGATGGCTGGTCTGCAGGGCTCGGGCAAGACGACGAACGCGGCCAAGTTGGCCCGCTGGTTCAAGAGTCAAGGTCGCCAGCCGTTGATGGTCGGCGCCGACCTCCAGCGTCCTGCAGCGGTCGAGCAGCTGCGAACGCTCGGTCGCCAGATCGATGTCCCTGTGTTCAGCGAGCCGGGGGATCCGGTGTCGACGGCGCGACGCGGCCTCGAGGAAGCGAAGCGGCTCGGTCGCGATGTGTTGATCGTGGACACCGCTGGTCGGCTGTCGATCGACGCCGAGATGATGGAGCAGGTCCGCCTGATCAGTGCTGCGGTGCAACCGGACTACACGTTCTTGGTCATCGACGCAATGACGGGTCAGGACGCCGTCAGTGTTGCCGAAGCGTTCCACGCCACATTGGCGATCGACGGCGTGATCATGTCGAAGCTCGACGGCGATGCGAGAGGCGGCGCTGCGCTCAGCGTGAAGCAGGTCATCGGCCGTCCGATCGCGTTTGCCTCGACGGGGGAGAAGCTCAACGAGTTCGAGCAGTTCCACCCCGACCGCATGGCCGGACGCATCCTCGGTATGGGCGACATGCTCAGTCTCATCGAGCAGGCCGAGCAGGTGTTCGAGAAGGATCAGGCCGAAGCCGCTGCCGAGAAGATGATGGAGGGCGAGTTCACCCTCGACGACTTCCTCGAGCAGATGCAGGCGCTGAAGAAGATGGGTCCACTCGGCAACCTTCTCGGGATGATGCCGGGGATGCCGAAGGAGCTCAAGGGCGCCGAGATCGGTGATGATCAGTTGAAGCCCGTCGAGGCGATCATCCGCTCGATGACGCCGCTCGAACGACGCAAGCCCGAGCTCATCAACGGCAGCCGACGCACTCGGATCGCGAACGGCAGCGGCACGTCGGTCGGTGATGTCAACCGGTTGGTGAAGCAGTTCAGCGAGATGCAGAAGATGATGAAGAAGATGGGCGGCATGGCGCTCGGGGGCAAGGGCAAGAAGGGCAAGAAGGGCCGCGTGATGCCAGGTGTCGGCGCCATGCCTGGTGGCTTCCCGAACTTCAATTGATAGCCTCTCGTAGTTCATATCTGCAAGGAGCCCTGGATTCGTATGGCAGTAAAACTGCGCCTCACCCGAGTTGGCAAGACAAAGCAGCCGCAGTATCGCGTCGTCGCCACCGATAGCCGTTCACCCCGCGACGGCCGGTTCATCCAGATCGTCGGCACCTACAACCCGCGTACCGATCCGTCGACGTTGAACATCGACAATGCCAAGGCCGTCAAGTGGCTGATGGACGGCGCGCAGCCGACCGAGCGCGTCAAGAAGCTGCTCGAAGTGTCCGGTGCGATGGCAGAGTTCAGCGCTGCCAGGGCGGCGAAGTGACCGACGAGCCGGTCGAAGATCGGGAGAACGAGCCGATCGATCCGACGCCAGTCGAGCCCGAAGCGGTCGAGCCCGCCGATCTCGAATCCCCGGATCTGGAACCAGCAGATGTGGCCGCCCACGTCGCGGCGACGAACGGGGCGTCGGACAACGGCGGAGCGCCGACAGCAACAGCGGTCCTGACGCACGTCGTTCGGTCGATCGTCGACGACGCCGACGCGGTGAGGGTCGATGCAGTCCCCGGTCGCAACCGGTTGAAGCTCGAGGTCAAAGTCGGTCCGGGCGACCTCGGCAGGGTCATCGGCCGACGTGGCCGAACCGCGCAGAGCATCCGCACGGTCGTGCGCGCCGCTGCGACTCGCGATGGCGTCGAGGTCGACGTCGACTTTGTCGACTGACCCACTCCGCGAAGTCGGCGGCATCGGCCGCGCCCACGGCGTGCAGGGCGAGGTCTACGTCACGCTGATCACCGACAGAACCGAGCGCCTTGCTCCGGGCGCGCGACTGCTCGCAGGTGAGCAGTGGTTGACCGTTGTGGCGTCGCGACAGCAACAGCAGCGTTGGCTCGTTCACTTCGAAGGCGTCGACGATCGCACAACGGCGGAGAAGTTGACCAACACGACCTTGCGCGCGCAGCCCTTGGACGACCTCGATGTCGACGACGCGCTGTGGGTTCACGAGCTGATCGGTGCACGCGTGGTCGACACCGCGGGCGTCGAACGCGGTACGTGTGCAGCCGTCATCGACAACCCCGCGCACGACATCCTCGAGCTCGACAACGGCGCGTTGATACCGGTGACGTTTGTCGTCAGTTGCATCGACGGAGTCGTGACCATCGATCCGCCTGAGGGATTGTTCGACCTCTGAGCCGCAACGCGGTCGGAACGCTCCGCTCGCTGAATTGATCCGAACGGCCCATTTCACTCAGAGAGATCCGCCGTTACGGTGAGTGACACGTGGATGCAATGACCCACTGGCTGCAATTGGTCGCTTCGCCAGCGGAGAGCAAGAGCGAAACCCCGCACGTGATGATCAGCTCGGGCAAGTACGGTGCCCGGCGTTACCAGAGCGGAAATCATGCGACAAATACGGCGGATTTGTACAGCACTATTGGTATTGGTCGGCGCGATCATCATCGTCCCGACGTTTGGTGGCATCGCGAGCGCCCACCACTCCAACATCACGGCCTCGGTCGCGTGCAGCGGCACGGTGTCGTGGACAGCGACTTCGTGGGCCACCGGCCCCTCGGGCACCAACCCCGACATCAGAGTTTTCAAGCAGATCGGTAGCGCTGCTGCGGTCCAAATCGGTTCCGGAGCGTTCAACGACGCGAACAACTACCAGTTCTCGGGCACATTCCAGTGGCCGGCGAACACCCCGAGCATGGTCATCTCCTCGAAGCCGTTCGGCACGTGGGGCAACGGCGTCGTCTCGACGACCGGCAGCTCGGTGACCATCACCAAGCCGGCGAACTGCCCGAGTCAACCGGGCGTCGCACAGGCAGTCTCGTGCATCAACATCACCTCACCTGGCAACGGTGAGGGCAAGGTCGTGTTGACGCTGACGAACAATGCGGGCGCATATGGATCCGACGCCGTCTTCACAGTGTTCCCGGTCGACGCCACCGTCGGCGGCACGCAGTACACAGTTGCGTCAGGTGCGTCGAAAGTCGCGACCTTCACCGCGATCGCCGACGGTTCGCACTTCGTCAAGATCACGGTTGCCGGTACGCCTGTCGTTGACAAGACGCAGAACTTCACGATCGACTGTGATCAGCCCAAGCCCGCAGTCACCAACACCGTGACATGCGCGAACGGCGACGGTCAGATCGTGGTCACGTTGACGAACACCGGCGGCGAAGCCGTTGTGTTCGACATCACCAATCCGATGAATGCCGCGAGCGTCGAGCACGTGACTGTGAATGCCAACAGCGCGACGACGCGTACCTTCGGCGGCTTCGCTGACGGACAGCACACCGTCGTGATCATGGTCGGCGCGACGAGCTACTCGCAGACCTTCACGGTCGATTGTGATCACCCGGCGCCTGCCGCATCGACGATGGTCGTGTGCAGCAGCACCCACGACGGTTCGGCGACGACCACGCTCGTCAACACCGGCACGGAAGCAGTCGTGTTCCACGTCACGAATCCGACGACGCATGTCATCCAGGACGTCGCTGTCGGAATCGGTGGAAGCGTGCCCGTGACGTTCGACGGTTTCACTGACGGGTCGCACACCGTGACGATCACCGCCGACGGCCAGGATCTCAGCCAGACGTTCACCGTCCACTGCGACCTCCCGCCGACCTTCAGCCCGAGCGTCACGTGCGTCAACGGCGACGGCGACATCCAAGTGTCGATGACCAACAACGGCGACGACGTCGACGCACTGTTCGTGCTCGCCGGTGCCCCGCACACGGTGGCACCCGGCGCGACCCTGGTCGTCACGCTGACCGGCTATCCCGACGGCAGCACCGTGATCCCGCTCACCATCAACGGCGTCGCCAACGACATCACCATCCTCGTGGACTGCGACCGACCGGGTCAGCCGGCGGCCGACATCACGCAGGACTGCGCGAACGAGGACGGCATCGTCTACGTGACGTTGCGCAACATCGGTGGTCAGCTGCCATTGACCTTCACGGTGCAGGGCGTTTCGCACAGCGTTCCGGCCAACGACACTCTCGTCGTCCCGGTCAGCGGCCTCCTCGATGGCGATCAGACGATCACCATCATGCAAGGTTCCCTCGACCTGTCGAGGCCGGTCACCATCAGTTGCGATCTCGCACCGACGGCCGCGCTCGCGCAAACCTGCGTCGCCGGCGACGGCGGCGTGTCCGACGGCCAGGTCGTCGTCACGCTGACGAACAACGGCGATGACGTCGCGGTCGTGTTCACCGTCAACGGCCAGCCGACGACGGTTCAACCGAAGCAGTCCACCGACGTGACGATCAGCGGCCTTGCCGACGGATCCCACGCGATCGACGTCTTTGCCGGCACTGTCAAACTCGGCTTCGACGCAATCACCGTCGCCTGCGACCACCCTGGCGTCGGCACCGTGTCGGCGGCGCAGGTGTGCGCCAACAACGACGGCCAGGTCACCATCACGTTGACGGCGACCGGCGGCGAGCTCCCGGTGGTCTTCATGGTCCAAGGCGTTCCCCATTCGGTGCTGCCCAACACGTCCACGGACGTCATTGTCGGCGGTCTCAATGACGGACCCGCCGTGATTCCGGTTTCGGTCGGTCTCACCGACTTGTCAGTGAGCGTGACGATCAACTGCGACCTCGCACCCGTGCACAGCTTCACCCAGGCGTGCTCGAACTTCGACGACGTCGTGTCGATCTTCATCTCGAACCCGGGCGACGACGTGGCCGTCACCTTCACGATCAACGGGGTCGGTCATGTGCTGCTCCCGGGCGAGTCGCAGACCGTTGCGGTGGGTCCGCTCGCCGACGGTCCGAACACGATCACGTTGGCCATCGACGGCGTGCCGCAGGCCGACATCGTGGTGCAGTCCGACTGCAACCCGACCTTCGCTGTCACGGCAGTGTGCAACTCCGGTTCGGGCGAGGTAACGCTCCACTGGTTCACCATCACCAACACCGAGAGCACCGATGTCACCGTGACGTGGAACGGCGGCAGTGCGACGATTCCGGCCG
>DASWRR010000441.1:0-2695 GCA_036403055.1 Ilumatobacteraceae bacterium
GATCGCGCTCGACGGCCGGCTGGCGACGTCGTTCACCGCCGGCCTGCTCGCCGCGATCAACCCGTGCGGGTTCGTGCTGTTGCCGACGTACCTCGTCTACTTCCTCGGCATGGAGAACCTGCGCCCCGGCGCCGAACGGGCCTCGGTGCTGCGGGCGCTCAAGGTCAGCACAGCCGTCTCGGGTGGGTTCATGAGCGTCTTCGTGGTGATCGGCGCGATCACCAAGCTCTCGACCAACTGGTTCGTCGAGAAGGCGCAGTGGCCGTCGCTCGTGATCGGCATCGCACTCATCGTGCTCGGCATCGCGATGCTCTTCGGCTATCGCCTCCCGTTCACCACACCGAAGCTCGACATAGGCGAGCGCGATCGAAGCGTGTACTCGATGTACGTCTTCGGGATCGCGTATGCAGTCGCATCGATCGGCTGCACCATCGCCCCGTTCACCGGAGTCGTGCTCGGCAGCTTCAGCACACGAGGTCTCGCGAGGGGCATCGCCGCGATCGCGCTCTACGGAATCGGCATGGCCCTCGTCGTCACCGGCCTCACGGTCACGCTCGCGTTCGCCAACACCGCGCTCCTGCGAATCCTTCGCCGCGGCATGGCGTGGTTCGAACAGTTCGCCGGCGTGCTGCTGATCCTCACCGGCATGTACCTCGGCTGGTACTGGTACAGCAACCTGACCGACGGGACCGGTGGCGCGGTCGTGTCGAGGGCGACGAGCTGGAACGACAAGCTCACGAACTTCGTCCAAGACCATCAAACCGCTGTCGTATGGGTTGGGATCACCGTGATCGTCATCGCGGTCGTCACCGCGTTCACCGTTCAACGGAACGAGCCAACCACGTGAGTGACCCATTCGCCGAGCTCCTGGCGATGCCGGGCGTGCAGGAGATCTGCGAGCTGCGCAGCTCGATCGGATTCATGGCGTACCACGGCGGTTCGCTCGAGGAGCAGACCGATGTGATCGCATCGCTCGCCGCGCAGCGAAGTGGCGCGAGCTACTACGCCGTCCTGCAGCCTGACGACGTCCAGTGGCACATCCCGTCACACAAGGTCAGTCCGAGCTCGTCGGAGGCGTTGACGAACTTCATCGAGCACGTCGACGTCGTGATCACGATCCACGGTTTCGGACGCCGTGACCACTTCACCTCCCTGTTGCTCGGCGGTCAGAACCGCGAGCTCGCCGAGCACGTCGCCCGCCACCTGGCACCGCGACTTCCGGACTACGAGATCGTCACCGATCTCGACCGCATCCCGCGCGATCTGCGCGGGTTGCATGCGACGAACCCGGTGAACCTTCCCCCACGACAGGGCGTGCAGATCGAGCTCCCACCGCGCATCCGCGGCTCGAGCCCGATCTGGGCCGAGTGGGACCACACCGAGATGGTCCCACCGATGGCCGCGTTGATCGACGGTCTCGTCGATGCCGCGATGATGTGGGCTACGGAGCCAACCGCTCGATGACCCACCGGCCCGGCGCAGCATCGACCGCGTCACCATCGCGGCGGTAACGGACTCGGTCGTGGAGCCGGCTCGGCCGGCCCTGCCAGAACTCGAACATCACCGGGCGCAGCAACCATCCGCCCCAGTACGCCGGCCGCGGTATTTCCTCGACGGTCGCGAACGTCTCCTCGAACCGAGCGACGCGCTCCTCCAGCGACGAACGATCCGCCAGCACCTGCGACTGCGGCGAAGCCCACGCTCCGATCTGCGAGCCGCGCGGGCGCGACGCGAAGTATGCGTCGCTCTCTGCGTCCGCGAGACGCTCGACCGCACCGACGACCCGCGTCTGGCGGTGCAATTGCAGCCATGTGAACAGCAGCGCGGCCCGCGGCTCCGCGGTGAGTTGCCGGCTCTTGGCGGATTCGTAGTTGGTGAAGAACGACAGACCGCGCTCGTCCGCTCCTCGCGCCAGCAGGTACCTCGATTGCGGAGCGCCGTCGGCATCGACGGTCGACAGCACGAACGCGTTCGGCTCGACGCAGCCGGCGAGCGACGCCTGGTCGTACCAACGCTGCCACTGCACCATCGGACTTGGATCGACATCGCCGACGTCGAGACCGGCTGACTCGTAGTCCGCTCGCCGCGACGCCAGGTCGCTCATCGCCCGGTGATCCGTTCGACGCCGCGCATGTACGGACGCAGCACATCCGGCACGATGACGCTGCCATCCGGCTCGCGGTAGTTCTCGACGATGGCCGCCCACACACGCGGAACCGCGAGCGCCGATCCGTTCAACGTGTGCGCGATGTGTGTGCCCTTCTGACCCGAGGTGCGGAAGCGAATGTCGGCGCGACGAGCCTGATAGTCGCTGAACCAGGAGATGGACGAGACCTCGAGCCAGTTGTCGCAACCCGGCGCGTACACCTCGATGTCGAAGCTGCGGTGATGGCTCTGGCCCATGTCGCCGGTGCATATCTCGATGATCCGATACGGCAGACCGAGGCCGGCGATCAACGCCTCCGCACGGCCCGTCATCTCCGTGAGCAGATCGGGCGCCTGTTCGGGCGCGGACACCGCGAGGATCTCGACCTTGTCGAACTCGTGGGCGCGCAACATGCCGCGTGTGTCGCGACCTGCCGAACCGGCTTCGCGGCGGAAGCACGGAGTGAACGCCATGAACCGCAGCGGCAGGTCGTCGGCCTCGACCACCTCGCCGGAGTACAGCGACGTCAACGGAACCTCAGCGGTCGGA
>DASWRR010000442.1:0-3154 GCA_036403055.1 Ilumatobacteraceae bacterium
GCTCGATCGTGACACCGTCACCGATGAGGGGCAGGTCGTCGCCGAGCAGTGCACGCGCCGGCGTCGTCAGATCGAAGAGACCGTCGTCGATGAGACCGACGACCACGAGTGCCGTCAGCCCCTTGGCGCCGCTGGCGAGCCCGAACTGCGTCTCGACGGTGTTCGGCACCTCCAACCCGCGGTGGGCGAGTCCGTAGGCCTTGGCCAACACCAGCTCGGCGCCGGCGTCGACGCGAACCGCACCCGAGAATCCCGTCTCGGCCGCGATCCGGTCGACCTCCTCCTCCAACGTCTCCATCGCCCAACAGTACTGGTGGGGAAGGACCTCACGGCAGGAGCAGGCGGCACCACGTGTCGGCGAGCCAGCGCTCGTAGCGTCTTGTCGGCCAGCCACGCTCGATGGTCAGCATCACGAAAAGATCGACGCTGTTCGTCGCCCAGATCACGTCACCGGCCTGCTCGATCGACAGACCCGGACGCAAGCCACCGGCATCCTTCACGTCCTTGGCCAGCTTGCGCATGTTCGCCGCCCGCCGATCGCTGATCTCCTTCCAGACCGCCTGCGCCTCTGGCTCGCTGGACGACGCCTCACGAAGCGCAAGGAACAGCGGCGCGAGCCGCTGATGCGTCTCCGACACCGCTCGCGCGTAGATCGCGAACTTCTTCACCTGATCCGGTTCGGCGAGCAACGCCTTGACGTGTTGTCGATCTTCGGCCACCACCTCCCGGTCCGTGCCGGACAGCGCCTGCTCGATGAGCTCGCGCAGGACCATCGGTTTGCGTCCGACGAGCGCATACACGCTGTCGGCGTTGACGCCCGCCTCTGCCGCTATCGCGGCGATCGTCGTTGCCCGATAGCCGCGCTCGAGCATGAGGCCGCGCGCTGCTTCGACGATTCGCTGCCGTGTCGCCGCCGACTGCTGTTGACGAGACGTCGTGTCGTAGGACCGCTTGACATCCTTGGTCATCGTTGCCATCATTTCATCCGAACATACTTCGGATCAATTACACCGGTCGAGAACGGCTTGGCTTGGCTTGCTTGGCTTGGCTTGGCTTGGAAGGAGCAATCAATCATGACATTCGCATTCACACAGGACGTTCCGATCGACGCGGCGTTCTACGCACGCATCAAGGACGGCCTCGGCGACGAAGTGCCCAAGGGGCTCATCACCCACCTGGCGATCGAACGGCCGGAAGGCGGGCTGCGGTACATCGACATCTGGGAGTCCGAGGAGGACTGCGAGCGGTTCGTCAAAGAGCGTCTCCACCCGGTCGTCCACGCCCTGCTGAGCGACATCTTCGGCGACCAACTGCCGCCTGAGCCCGAACGCACTCCCATCGTGATTGTCGATCACTGGCACTCCTGAACCCAGGAGTGAATCTACGATCGTCCAGCGTCGAGCGCGTTCGTCGACTCGATGGAAGGAGCGTCAATGACGTACCGACGTTGGGCGCGCATCGCGCTCGGTTACCTCGCCCTGGTGTCGCTCGACATTGGAGTCTGGGCGCAGCTCGCGCCGCGTTCGTTCTTCGATCACTATCCGGGTCTCGGGCGAGCCTGGGTCAATGTGAACGGTCCGTACAACGAGCACCTCGTCCGTGACGTGGGCGGGTTGAACATCGGGCTCGCCGCAGTTCTCATCGTCGCGCTGGTGACGTTGTCGCGCCCGACGATCGTCGCGGCGTCGCTGGCGTCGCTGCTCTATGGAATACCGCACCTCATCTTCCACATCGTGCACACGGACGGTCTGGCATCGAGCGACGTTGCCTTCAGCGTCGGTGGGCTCGCTCTGTTCGCGGTGCTACCGATCGCACTGCTCGCTATTTCCTGGTCAGACCGTCGTGATGGAGCGTTACTGTCCGCCTGATGGAGACGACGATGAACGAGGGCGAGATCGCCGCCGGCCTTGCCCCGACACCGAGCTATCGATATGCCGATCGTGTCGGTGACCGCCTGTTCGTTGCCGGCCAGGTTCCGCGCGACGGTTCGGCGACCATCGTCGGCCCGGGAGATCCCGTCGCTCAGGCCCGGCAATGCCTCGCCAACCTCCTCACGCTCGTCGATCTCCACGGCTTCTCCCGCGACGACATCCATCAATTGACGATCTACGTCGTCGGCCCGCATCAGAACCTGATCGACGCCTGGGTCGAGGTCACGTCGTGCTTCGACTCGAACGTCCCACCCGCGACGCTGCTCGGTGTCACGCAGCTCGGTTACGCGGATCAGGTCGTCGAGGTCGACGCCATCATCCAGCGCGCGCCCTGACACCGGCCCGTCTCATCCGGCGCCGCCGGCCCCGCGCGCCGACACGTGCCGGTCGTTCGTCGTTCGCTACGCGGTCAGCCCGATCGGGCAGCTGACGCCCGTGCCGCCGATTCCGCAGTACCCGTTCGGGTTCTTCGCCAAGTACTGCTGATGGTACGGCTCGGCGTAGTAGAAGTCGCCGAGCGGCTTGACCTCGGTCGTGATCTCGCCGAACCCTGCCGTCGCGAGTCGTTGCTGATACATCGCCAAGGACGCTTCGACCGCGGCCTTCTGCGCGTCGGATGTGTAGTAGATCGCGCTGCGGTACTGCGAGCCGACATCGTTGCCCTGACGCATCCCTTGCGTCGGGTTGTGATTCTCCCAGAACACTCGAAGCAGTTGGTCGAAGCTGACCTTCGTGGGATCGAAGACGACCAGCACGGCTTCGGTGTGGCCGGTGCGACCGCTGCAGGTCTCCTCGTAGGTCGGGTTCGGCGTGAACCCGCCGGCGTATCCGACGGCCGTCGTGTACACGCCGTCCGTCTCCCAGAACTTGCGCTCGGCGCCCCAGAAGCAACCGAGCCCGAACACCGCTGTCTCGAATCCCTCTGGCCACGGCCCCACCAGCGGCTTGCCATTGACGAAGTGCTTCTCCGGCACCGGCATCGTTTGGTCCGTCCGACCCGCGAGCGCTTCGTTCTCGTCCACCAACTGCTGCTTCTTGTGAAAGATCATGCTCACAAGGTTACGACGAACACTCATGTTCGAATACCGTTCGACCGGTGAACATTCGAGAAACGATCCATGACGATCTGGACGCCGCGTTGGCGCTGAACAACACCAGCATCCCGGCGCTCAACGAGATCGACGCCCTCGAAATCGAGCGCCTCCTGGGAATGGCATCGCTGG
>DASWRR010000443.1:0-18417 GCA_036403055.1 Ilumatobacteraceae bacterium
GACTTCTTGTCCGTCGAGCACCTGCTCCTCGCCATGAACCAGCGACTGGGGATCGGCAGTGAGGAGTTGTTGCAAGCGCTGAAAGAGGTCCGCGGCAGCCACCGTGTCACCAGCCAGAATCCCGAGGAGAGCTTCGCGGCCTTGGAGAAGTACGGGCAGGACCTGACTCAACGGGCTCGCGACGGCAAGATCGATCCGGTGATCGGTCGTGACGACGAGATCCGACGCGTCATCCAAGTGCTCAGCCGACGGACGAAGAACAACCCGGTGCTCATCGGAGAGCCTGGCGTCGGCAAGACCGCGATCGTGGAAGGTCTGGCGCGGCGCATCGCCGACGGCGACGTTCCCGAAGGGTTGAAGACCAAGCGGCTGATCGCGCTCGACATCGGTTCGATGCTCGCCGGCGCCAAGTACCGCGGTGAGTTCGAGGAGCGGCTGAAGGCTGTTCTGAAAGAGATCACGGATGCAGCCGGTGAGGTCATCACCTTCGTCGACGAGCTGCACACGATCGTCGGTGCAGGCGCCGCCGAAGGCGCAATGGACGCCGGCAACATGATCAAGCCGATGCTCGCGCGTGGCGAGCTGCGAATGATCGGTGCGACGACACTCGACGAGTTCCGCAAGCACGTCGAGAAGGATCCGGCGCTGGAGCGGCGGTTCCAACAGGTCTACGTCGGTGAGCCGAGTGTCGAGGACACCATCGGAATCCTGCGTGGACTGAAGGAGCGCTACGAAGTGCACCACGGCGTGCGCATCCAGGACTCCGCGCTCGTCAGTGCTGCTGTCTTGTCGAACCGTTACCTCACGAATCGCTTCCTCCCCGACAAGGCGATCGACTTGATCGACGAAGCGGCCAGCAAGCTGCGCATCGAGATCGACTCCTTGCCGACCGAGATCGATGTCGTGCAGCGTCGCATCCTCCAGCTCGAGATCGAGCAGGTCGCGCTGAGCAACGAGACCGACGCGGCGTCGCGTGAGCGACTCGACTCGCTCGTCGACGAGCTCGCGACGTTGAACGCCCAGGTGCACGAGATGAAGCAGCACTGGGAAGCCGAGAAGCAGGCGATCGACGCCATCCGGTCCTTGAAGGAGGAGCTCGGACAACTCGGCATTCAGTTGGAGCGTGAGACCGATCTCGCTGTCGCGGCGGAGATCCGGTACGGCCGCATGCCCGAGCTCGAACGGCGCATCGCCGAAGCGACTGAGCACCTCGACGAGTTGCAAACGGGCAACCGGATGTTGAAAGAAGAAGTCGACGCCGAAGACATCGCCGAGGTCGTCAGCAAGTGGACCGGTGTCCCTGTCACCAGGTTGATGGAAGGCGAGATGAGCAAGCTCGTCAAGCTCGAAGAGCTGCTCCACGAGCGCGTCATCGGGCAGGACGACGCGGTCGCCGCGGTTGCGAACGCGATCCGGCGTTCACGCGCCGGGCTCAGCGATCCCAACCGACCGATCGGTTCGTTCATGTTCCTCGGCCCGACAGGTGTCGGCAAGACCGAGCTCGCCCGCGCGGTCGCGGAGTACCTGTTCGACGACGAGCACGCGATGGTCCGCATCGACATGGCCGAGTACATGGAGAAGTTCTCCGTCAGCCGGTTGATCGGCGCTCCCCCTGGATACGTCGGTTACGACGAGGGTGGGCAACTCACCGAAGCCGTCCGTCGCCGTCCGTACAGCGTCGTGTTGCTCGACGAGATCGAGAAGGCGCACCCCGATGTCTTCAACGTGTTGCTGCAAGTCCTCGACGACGGTCGCTTGACCGATGGTCAGGGGCGCACCGTCAACTTCAGCAACGTCGTGCTCGTGATGACCAGCAACTTGCAGGGTGACCCCTCGTCGTTCTTCAAGCCGGAGTTCATCAACCGCGTCGACGACATCATCCGATTCCGGGCACTCACCGAAGACGATCTCGCTCGCATCGTCGGCATCCAGCTGGCGCACCTCCGCAAGCGCATGGCCGAGCGCCGTCTCACGCTCAACGTGACGGACGCGGCAATGTCGCAACTGGCGCACGACGGCTACGACCCCTCGTTCGGCGCACGACCGTTGAAGCGAGTGATCCAACGTGAGATCAGTGACCCCGCGGCGATGTTGATCCTCGAAGGCAAAGCAGTCGAGGGCGACACGTTGACCGTCGATTCCATCGGTGGTCGCATCGTGGTCACCGTCTGATCACACACGTCGACGCCTGATCGCCGACGCGACCACTGCACGCGCGGTGCAAATGCGATAAAGAGGGCACCGATGATCACTCCCGACGGGCGTCGGCTCATTGCGACCAGAGGGTTGCGCGGGTACGCCGACGGACTTGTCGCCGCGTCGCTCGCCGGCTACCTCGGCGATCAGCTCGGCTACAGCGGGACGCGCATCGGCGTGATCATCACGGGGATGCTCCTCGGCTCCGCGGTGCTGACGATGTTCACCGGGACCTGGGGATGGCGCTTCGAGCGCCGGCTGCTCCTGCGTGCCGGCGCATTGCTGATGATCGCCACCGGGATCGTGTTCGCGACGTCGACGACATTTTTCGTCCTGCTCGCCTTCGGTGTGATCGGCACGATGAATCCGAGCGGGAGCGACGTCAGCGTCGTGCAACCGATCGAGCAGTCGCTGCTCCCGCTGACGACGAACGACGCGAGCCGGTCGCATGTGTTCGCTCGGTACACGTTCTTCGGCGGATCGCTCGCCGCACTCGGTGCACTTTCGGCCGGGCTCCCGGCGCGGCTGCATTGGCGCCCCGAGTCCGTGTTCGTCGTGTACGCGCTCGCGGGTGTCGCGATGCTCGGGGTCTACGCGACGATGTCGCCACAGGTCGAGGCCGCCGCACAGGTGACGACACCGACACCCCTCGGGCCATCGAAGCGCATCGTGTATCGACTCGCCGCCTTGTTCAGTCTCGACTCGTTCGGCGGCGGGTTTGCCGTCCAATCGCTCATCGTGCTGTGGCTGTTGCGGCGCCATCACTTCTCGGTGGGAAAGGCGGGTGTCGTCCTCGGAGTGATGCAGATCCTGTCGGCGGCGTCAGGTTTCATCGCGGTCAAGATCGAACGTCGCATCGGGCCGCTGCGAACGATGGCGTTCACCCACCTGCCAGGCCAGATCCTGCTGATCTCGGCGGCGCTGATGCCAAACGCGCCGCTCGCGGTCGCATGCCTCATTGCTCGAAGCCTGCTGTCGAGCATGGATGTTCCCGTGCGCAACGCGTACGTCATGTCGGTCGTGACGCCGGCCGAACGTGCTGCAGCAGCGAGCGTCACCAACGTCCCGCGCAGCCTCGCGTCCGCGCTGCCACCGATCGCCGCCGGGTGGATGCTCGACCGCTCGAACTTCGGTTGGCCGTTGATCATCGGCGGCTCGTTGAAGATCGTGTACGACCTCTTGCTCCTGCGGATGGCTAGGGAGACCGGCCGGCCGTCAGACGCCGACCGCAGCATCCCCAACGGCGGTGCCGCGGTAGTGCCGCCAGGTGATCGACTGCATCACGGCGAGGATGACGGCAACACCGCCGACCGCAGGTGAACCGCGCAGGTCTGACCCGATCAACAGCCATGCGGCGATCGCTGCGATCGCGACGAAGCGTTCCGGCGCGAGCTCGTGGACGACGCGCCACTGGATGTGGAGGCAACCACCGATCAGCATCGCCAGCGAGGCGATCAACATCAGTCGATCCGCGTGTGGGAGCGGTCGCGCCGCGTCGGCGACCATCTCCTTGACCACAACCGCGTAGGCGATGATGCCGGCGACGATCGGAAAGTGACCGAAGGTGAACAGGTCGCGAGCCGCGCGGCCTCGATGTCTGCTCGTCGCACGTTCGAGCATGTGCTCGGCGACGTCGGGAATGAAGGCGAAGTACACCCACCACACGATGCACGCCACCGACGTCGCGGCTACGAGGCCGATCAGCGTCTTCGATGTCAGTCCGACGTCCGAGGCCGTTCCGCCGATCGAGACCAACGCCTCACCGAGGCAGATGATGACGAACAGCGTGTGGCGTTCCGCGAAGTGCACCGGGTTGATCACCCACTCGCCGGACGCGCCACGCACCGCACTGGCGACGTTGACCAGCGCGGCGACGATCCAGAGCCCCAGCCGAACGCGGTCGTGGGCGAACCCGCCGGCGGTCACGAGCAGGGGCGCGATCGATGCGTACGACACGAAGTCGATGAACGCTTGCCGGGTGGCGCGATCGCGCCAGGCCTCAGTTCCCTGCATGGCGAGCACGAGCAACTGCACGGCCATGTATGCCACCCCGAACCACGGCCCCGCATCGTGACTCGATGAGCCGTTGACCGTCTCGTGGAAGACGTTCGGGATCGACACGGCCATCGTCAGCGTCGCCGGGATGGTGCACAGTACGAGCACGCGAGTCGCGGCGCGCTCTTGGAGGTCGGTGGCGGAACCGGCCCACGTGAACTGCGACCACTGCCACCACACCAGCCACGCGATCAGGAGACCGCGGCCTGCTCCGGTGATCGTGAGGTCGTGGCGAACCAGCGAGGCGATCTGGGTGACCGCGAAGACGAACACGAGATCGAGAAAGAGTTCGAGGTTCGTGGCATGACGGGCGGTGTCGTCGGTCATCGAAGAGCGACGTTACCGGTGGGTCCGCATCCACATCAGCAGCGCGGCCGCCCACAGTTGCTCGTACGGGACGTCGTGACCCGTGTCGTCGGCGAGGTCGAGCCGGAGCTCGGTGAAGGCGTCGTCGAGCTCGCTGGGAATGGTCGCCTGAACCAGCCGCGGCGTTGCCGTCGCGGCGTCGGCCACACGCCGAACCTCTGCAAGGCGCTCGACGACATCGTCGCGGTGGTCGAGGAGCAATTGGACGGCTTCCGTCGCAACGTCGTCCCACGTCACGCGATGACCACGACGCGCCTGCTGCGCGACCTTCGAGCGACGGGCGTCGGCGTGGAGCGAGTGCGGCACGAGATGGCCACGCAGCCGACCGCCAGCAGCGCCGCGGGCGATGCGCCGGTGCGAAGGATGGTTCGGTGTCGCGAGCCGGTGCGCCGCGGCGGATTCACGTCGCTCGGGCCGCTCGGGCTCGTCCACTAGACCATCTCGGGAACGCGGAACCGCCAACCACGCCGCTGGATCAGCTCGTATGCGACGTGCCGGTAGGCGGTGGCGGATCGTGCGCTGTGGTGGTACGCGCCGACCGGTAGACCGACGAGGTGCGCCTCACCAAACTTCGCGTCTTCGGGTATCTTGTTGCGGAACAACGGGACTTCGTAACGATCGGCGATCACGCGGATCTGTTCTTCGGCGTTGCGCCGGTAGAGGCTCGATCCCCAGATGCGCATCTTGATGATGCCGTAGATCTCCGGCCGCCCGCTTGCGTCGGCCGTGACGCGGATCGTGTTGAGGATCGTCGGCAGCTCGGTGACGGGACCGGCTTCCGGCACCATCGGGACGATCGCGCCAGATGATCCGCTGAGTGCTGCGGCAACGACCGCCGATTGGTGACCCGGAGTGTCGACGAGGACGATGTCCCACCCGTCGCGGGCGGCATCGAGCACGTCGATCAACCGGCTACGAACCCATGGGTCGGCGAGCTGGCGGCCGGCGTTGCCCATCGACGCCTCATCCGCCGGCAGCACGTCGAGGTTCGGATGAACGCCGCGGATCACCGCCTCGTCGAGTGTCGCCCGGCCGAGCACGACGGCGCCGGCATCGAGGACCGTTCGACTGCTCGTCGTGCGACGCGGATCGGCATCACCGAGGAACACCGACTGACCCGTCTGTTGATCGAGGTCCATCACGAGGACTCGGGCTCCGCACGTCGACAGCGCGTACGCAAGGTTGAACGTCAGCGATGTCTTTCCCGCTCCGCCCTTCGTGTGCGCCACTGTGATGACTTCGCCGAGCGGCGCCACGGGCGTCGGCGGCGGGAGTTCGGCCCACGTGGCCGGCGTCTCACGCATCCGGAGTACGAGCCCGACGGCACCCGCATCGTCCCTGTTTGCACATATGCACATATGCAACCTAGGTATGTGTCAAGAACTTGTCAAGGTTCTCAGTCGTCGGTCATCCGGGCCAGCGCGGCATTGGCGTGCGCCGGGAAGCCTTCGTGGTTGCTCATGGCAACGATCGACGGTGTCATCCGCCGTAGCGCCGCCGCGTCTGCGCGCGCGACTGCGGTGCGCTTGATGAAGGTGTCGGCGGTGATGCCGCTCGAGACGTGGGCGAACCCCCCGGTCGGCAGGCTCGCAGGACAGCCGATGACGAAGTTGCCGGCGGCGAACAGAGTGTGCTGACCCACCAGGATCTCACCGGCGTTGATCAGGCGGCCGACGAGCTCGGACTCGATCGAGGCATCCACGGCGACCTGCAAGTGCTCCGGCGCCCACCGGTTCGCGACATCGGCCGCCTCATCGAGGTCGGCCACGATGACGCATCCGCCGTTCGTGCCGAGTGCCGCCCGTGCCGCGTCGGCACGGACTGCAGGCAGCACGGCGATCTGCAGTTCGAGCTCGCGTTCGACTTCACCGACGAGGTGCATTGCGGTCGTGACGAGCAGCACGGTCGAGTCGCTTCCGTGCTCGGCCTCGTTCAGCAGGTCGGCGGCGAGGTATCGAGCGTTCGCGGAGTCATCGGCGATCACGAGGCTCTCGGTCGGGCCGAGGATCATCATCGTCGACACGCCGTACCGCTGCATCTCGACCTGCGCGCACGCGACCGGCGGGCTGCCGGGACCGACGATCTTGTGAACGCGTGGTATGGATTCCGTCCCGAACCCGAGTGCGGCGATGCCGGCGGGCCCGTTGACGCGGAACACGTCGTCGATCCCGAGCTTGCGGCACACGACGAGCACCGCCGGATCGATGCGGGCGGTGCCATCGGGCATCGGTGGAACGACGAGCGCGATTCGCGGCACGCCGGCGACGGTTGCCGGTACCGCCAACTGATAGGCCACACTCGGGTAGCTCGCCTTGCCGCTGGGCACGAACAGCCCGGCCGATGTGATCGCGGTGACCTTCTCGCCGACCGTCAGACCCGGTTCGCTTTCGAAGCTCCAATCGGCTGCGCGGATCAGCAACTGTTCGTTGAACGCGCGAAGGTGCGCGATCGCATCGTCGATCGCGGCGTCCACCTCGTCGGCGACCGTCGCGTCCGCGATCTCGGTCGGCGACGCGCGCAGTTGATGCGGTTCGAGCGACACACGATCGAAGTCGTGCAATGCACGGCACACCGCCTCGTCACCGTGCGCCCTGACGTCGTCGATGATCAACCCGATCGCGCGTTTCAGGTCCGTGTCGAAGATCGCCTCGAGACCCCGCGTGCACAGCGCTCGTCGCGCGTCCTCGTCCATCTTCGACCAGGTCATCGTGCGGAGCACCGACATGAGCGACGAGGGTATCGGGTAGGATTCACCCACGTTCCGCCCGAAGCCGCTAGGAGCGTCTCGCCATGCCCGTCACCGTCGTCGTTGGAGCCCAGTGGGGCGATGAGGGCAAGGCGAAGGTCATCGACCTGCTCGCCGGCGAGCACACCCACGTCGTGCGTTATCAGGGTGGCCACAACGCGGGGCACACGGTGGTCGTCGGAACCGAGCGGTACGCGTTGCAACTCGTTCCATCCGGTGTCCTGTATCCCCACGTCATCCCGGTGATCGCCAACGGTGTCGTCGTCGACATGCCGACGCTGTTCAACGAGATCGACACGCTCGAGGGTCGCGGCGTCAGCTGCGCAAAGCTCAAGGTCAGCACGCAGGCGCACCTCATCTTTCCGTGGCATCAGGCGCTCGACGCGCTGTACGAAGCCGGCCGCGGCGATGCACGGATCGGTACAACGCTCAAGGGCATCGGTCCGGCCTACGCCGACAAGGCGCGCCGCGAGGGCCTCCGTGCCGGCGATGTGCTCGATCCCGCTGCGTTCGCCACGAGCGTGAAGGATCGTGCCGTCAGCCACAACTCCGAGATCGTCGCACTGGGCGGTGAGCCACTCGATGTCGACGGCCTCGTCGAGCGCTTCAACACGCTGGCCCGGCGACTTGCGCCGTACGTCACCGACACCGTGCAGTTGCTGCACGACGCGCTCGACCGCGACGACCACCTTCTGTTGGAGGGCGCGCAGGCGACGTTCCTCGATCTCGACCACGGCACGTATCCCTTCGTCACCTCGTCCAACCCGACCGCGGGTGGTGCGTGCGTCGGAACAGGGATCGGCCCGCGTTACCTCACTCGGATCGTCGGCATCACCAAGGCGTACACGACACGCGTCGGAAGCGGGCCGTTCCCGACCGAGTTGCTCGATGAGATCGGCGACAAGCTCGTCGACATCGGCAAGGAGTTCGGCACGGTCACGGGTCGCCGTCGTCGGACCGGCTGGCTCGATTGCGTGATGCTGCGCAAGGCCGTGCGCATCAACTCCCTGAGCGAGATCGCGCTCACCAAGCTCGACGTTCTCGACACCTTCGAGGAGATCAAGGTGTGCACCGAGTACGACGCCGACGGACGCCCTGTCTATGCCGTGCTGGACGGTTGGCAATGCGACATCTCGGCGGTTCGCAACCGCAGCGATCTTCCACCGCGCGCTGCCGAGCTCGTCGCACTCGTCGAGGCGGAAGTCGGCGTCCCGGTTCGCATCGTCGGGACCGGCCCGGCGCGCGACGCCGTGCTGGAGTGGCAGTGATCGAACGGTATTCCCTGCCGGAGATGGCCACGGTGTTCGCCGACACCACACGATTCGCCCGGTACTTGGAGATCGAACTGTTGGCCACAGAAGCGCAAGCCGCGCTCGGTACCGTTCCCGCCGATGTTCCTGCGATCTGCCGCACGAACGCACCCGTCGTCGACGACGCCTTCATCGATGCAGTCAATGTGCGCGAAGCCGTCACCGATCACGACGTCGCTGCCTTCGTCGATGTCGTGCAAGACGCGATCGGTCAGCCGGCAGGCGCGTGGATCCACTACGGACTGACGTCGAGCGACATCGTCGACACGGCATGGTGCTGGGCGTTGCGCGACGCCGCAGATCTCCTGATCGACGCGTCGACCGCGTTGTTGGCGACGGTGATCGAGTTGGCCAACGCCCACCGCGACACCGTGATGATCGGCCGCACGCATGGAATCCACGCGGAGCCGATGACCTTCGGTGGCAAGGTCGCGTTGTGGGCTCTCCAGATCGATCGTGACCGCGATCGTCTGATCAATGCCCGACGGGCGGTCGCTGTGTGCAAGCTCAGCGGCGCGGTTGGCACCTACTCGAACATCGATCCGTCGGTCGAGGCGTTCGTCGGCGAGCGACTTGGCCTCGTGCCGGTTCCGGCGACGCAGGTCATTGCGCGCGATCGCCACGCCGAGTACCTCTGGGCCTGCGCCGCCGTCGGATCGACGATGGAGTTGATCGCTGTCGAACTGCGCCATCTGCAACGAACCGAGGTCGGTGAGGTCCAGGAAGGTTTCAAGGCCGGCCAGAAGGGCTCGAGCGCGATGCCACACAAGCGCAACCCCATCAGCGCCGAGACGATCACGGGATTGTCGCGGGTGCTGCGAGGCAATCTCCAAGCCGGAATGCAAGACATCGCATTGTGGCACGAGCGTGATATCTCGCACAGCTCCGTCGAGCGAATCGTTCTTCCGGATAGTTCACTGATGGCGTATTACGTGATGCGCAGGATGCAACGATTGCTGGGCGGCCTCCAGGTGTTTCCTGACCGGATGCGTGCCAATCTGGACGCCAGCTTCGGGCTGGTGTTCAGCCAGCCGGTGCTGCTGGCGTTGGTGAGCGCCGGTCTGGACCGTGACGAGGCATATCGAATCGTGCAGGACAATGCACAAAGAGCGTGGACCGAGAAGCGATCGTTCCGTGAACTTCTCGAGCTCGACGATCGTGTCGGCGTCGACGCCGCACTCCTCGACGAGGCGTTCGATTTAGAACGGTCGCTGCGTCACGGTGATGCCGTTTTCGACGCCATGAACCTCATCAAGTAACGGTTGATGCGGCCAGACATCCCGTCGTTCATTGCCCGCGAGTGATACCCGCCCGCTTCAGAACCGACGCGTCGACGCCGATCTCCCGCCATGTCGCATACGAAATGCCCTGACGTGCGCTGAAGGACTTCCCGACGGCCACAAAACCATCCTCCAGCGCACTGATGTCGACCTTCTCGCCGATCGATGCGAGCTCGGCCTGCAGGTCCCGTCGCTCCTGGCGAAGGCGCAGCTCGTTCATCGGGTCGGAGGCGTCCAGCTCGGCATCGATCGCCTTCAATCGCGCGGAAATGGAATCACGCGTGCGGCGTCGGCCACGCTTCGGCTTGTTGGTACGGAGTGCTTCGAGATAGTTGCGAACGGCATTGCCTTCGTTGCGGCCGGTTGCCAGCGCTGCTTTGTGCTCATCTGTCATCGGCCCTTTGGGCCCTCGTTTTGCCATGGCGGACATCATAGTTTCCTAATGATCGATTCCAATAGTTACGCTCACGTCGATGGATCTCAGTCGACTGTTCGATCTCGAGTCACACGGGCCCGACACGTTCGTCGGAATTGGACCGCAGTACCCGTGGGGCGGTTTGTATGGCGGCCAGATCGTCGCCCAGGCGTTACGCGCCGCGGCTGCGACTGTCGAGGATGATCTCGAGGTCCATTCACTGCGGTCGTATTTCATTCGCCGGGGTGATCACACCGAGCCGATCAGATACGAGGTCGACCGCATTCGCAATGGTCGAAGCTTCTCGACTCGTCGCGTCATCGCCCGCCAAGCCGTCGGCGCCATCCTCAACCTCGAGGCGTCGTTTCAGCGACCAGAGCGCTCCGCTGACCTTCAGACGATCACGATGGATCGCGATCTTCCCGACCCGCTGTCACTTCCCTCCGACTCGTGGACGGCCTCGTCCGATCGACGGTTCCTGCCGGCCGAGTCGGTGTCGTCGACGGAGCGTTCCGGCGCGGGGCGGACGCGTGCGTGGATGAAGGTCAACGCGCCGGTCGGCGACGATCAGCTCCTCCATCGCTGCTGGCTTGCGTATCTCTCCGACGATCTGCCTGCCGACGCGGTCACAGCGGCAACTGGTATCTCCGGTGAGGGCCGGTTCGTGGCGAGCTTGGACCACACGATGTGGTTTCATCGCGCCGTCCGCGCCGACGAATGGCACCTCCACGACTTCGCCTGCCACAACTACGTCGGTGGTCGGGGACTCGCCATCGGCCATGTCTTCACCGCTGACGGGGTGCACGTCGCGACGGTCGCGCAAGAGGTGCTGGTGCGCGGGGAGCGCGACGGACAGACTGACGTTCATGTCGCTTGACGGTCTCGCCCGACGAGTCAACTCTGTCGCCCGGCTCACCGGGACGTTCACGCTTCGGTCGGGTCAGACGGCCACCGAGTACTTCGACAAGTATCGCTTCGAGGCCGACCCTGTGCTGTTGTCCGACATCGCCGCCGCGCTCTCGCCGCTACTGCCGCGTGACACGGAGGTCCTCGCCGGGTTGGAGCTCGGCGGTGTACCGATCGCGACGGCGCTGTCGTTGCGGACCGGCCTGCCGGCAGCGTTCGTTCGCAAGGAGCCCAAGACGTATGGCACCGCTCGGCTCGCGGAGGGCGCTGACCTCGATGGAAGACGGGTGACCGTGATCGAGGACGTCATCACCACCGGCGGCCAGGTCGTGATCTCGACCAACCAGCTGCGCGCGCTGGGCGCCATCGTCGAGCACGTCCTGTGCGTCATCGACCGCAGCCCCGACCACGGTTCGGCGCTGACTGCGGCCGGACTGACCATGACCGCGCTCTTGACGCGCGCCGATCTCGACGCCGCGGAGTCGGCGACGACCTGACGTTCGCTACGTCGCCGACGGCTACGTCGCGATGCGTGCACCATCAGGCAGCTGCGCCAGCAACGGGGCGCTGACCCAACAGCGAGTCAGGTGCAGCGTGCTGCGGATTCGCACCACCGTCTTCAGCTCGTCGACGGCCTTGCCACACATGCTGAGCGCCGCCTTGATGCAGTCGTTCTCGGTCGGTAGGACCATCGGCATGCGACTGCGGCGGACCCCCGATGGTCCTGCGGTGAAGCAGTTCACGTAGGTCTTCTGCCAGTTGATCCCGGCTGCAACCGCCGAAGGGATGAAGTCGGCGAATCCGATCCCCAAGACGTTGCCGCCGGACACCTCGGTGATCCCGAGCAGCACGATGGTGCTGACGCGCGGCGACTCGGCGTCCGCGAGCCCGTGGACCCAGAACCGACCGGTCACGTTCGGATCGAGCGTCGTCCCGCTGATGTCCTTGCCGCCCTCCTCGATGATCAGCACGTCGATCTCAGGAAACGGGAGCGGCGGGACGAGGACCCGCGCGTCGTCGGTGAGCTCGATCTCCGCGTCGCTGCCGACCTCTTCGGCGGTGAGCGCGCGGACGTTCACGACCTGCCCGTCCGCCGACTCGAGCGACGCGACGCCGCCGAGAAGGCGACCGGTCTTCTTCAGGGCAGCGATGCCGTTGAGCAACCGGTTGCGCATCTCCACCGGACCGCATGCATGGATTTGTGCAGCGCCGGGTTGCTTGCCGAACCCGACGACCGCCATCTTCGTGAGGCCGCTCTCGATCGGTCCCTTGAAGCACGTGTGGGGCTTGATCCGATTGACCGGCATGATGCGATCGGCGCCGGCGGCGTTGCGATCGAGGTACAACGGCATGCCGTCGCCGGTCCGTGCCACCTCGACCGTTTCCATCGTCGCGCGGATCTCGCAATCGATCGCCGCCTCCGTCATCCCGAGCGATTCCAACATCGAACGTTGGCCCTCGGCCGTCGCACCGCCGTGGCTTCCCATTGCCGGCACGACGAACGGCGCGGCACCGAGTTCGCGCAGCCCGCTGATCGCGCCGCGCAGCAGTGCGACGCGTTCGACGAGCCCGCGACTCCCGGCGCCGACCGCGATCGTCATCCCGGCCGAGACAGCACCACCCAATCGCTCGACCACCTGCCGATGGGCCGCTGCTTCCACGTCCTCGACCGGGTCGGGTTGCGGGATCGGCAGGACGACCTCGGTCAGCTCCGGTATCACCAGATCGGGATGGAAGGGTAGGTCGACACCTTCGAGCAGTTGTTCCCAAGGGTTCACCGCGTTGACGCTAATCGTGTCCAGCGGGCGCCGCCACACGCACCACACGGGCCGACATCCGCGCCGCGGCGCGGCACACTAGGGCGGTGGAACCTGTCGATGGCGCGTACCGGACGCCGCGCGGCTTGCGCGTTGCCGCCGACGCGGTCTCATGGATTGCCACCCGTTCGGGAGGGCCGGGGGGTCAGCACGCCAACACGTCCGACACCGCTGTCACCGTCACCATCGATGTCGCCACCGCCGCGCTGCCCGACGGTGTGCGCGACCGTGTCGTCACCGCGGTGGGCCCGACGATCACAGCGTCCAGCGCTTCGTCGAGGTCGCAGTTCCGCAACCGTGCCGCGGCGTGGGCGGCAGCGTTCGAGCGCCTCGACGACGCGGCAAAGCCACCTCCACCGCCTCGCCGAGCGACGCGTCCATCGGCGTCGGCGGTTCGAAAGCGGCTGTCGGCGAAGCGGCACGTTGCCGAGCGCAAGCAGGCGAGGCGGCGACCGCCGACAGACGAATAAGTGCTGGTCAGCGACTATATTCGAGAGGTTGCAACCTCAAGAAGTCGTCAATCGGTATCCGATCGGGTCCACCCCGTCACCACGGACAGTGAGTGTGTTGCGCACTCTCTGTCGATCCTGTACTGTCACCGCATGGGCGCTGTTGGAGAGACCGGGGAATCGATCATGGACATTTCGCAGATGCAGTACGGGGCAATTCTGCGTGGGCGGCAGATCAACGCGACCGCCAACCGCGAGCGCAAGCGCCAGCAGCGACTGCTTCGGCTGGTCGTCGTCCTTGGTGCGCCGCTGCTGTGGTTCTGGTATCGCGAGCTCAGCGGCAGCCCGGTGCGACCGGGCATCCCGAGCATCATCCGCGACAGTCCGGAACTGGCCTTGCTGGCCGTGATGCTGTTGTTGATCAGCGGAATGATGCTGATCCCGTTGATGGCGTCTGGCAAGTCGCCGCACACGACCCTGCGACCATCGGACTCCGATGTCCGCCTCGCCGATGTCGTCGGCGCCGACGCCACCCGGCGAGAGGCGATCGACACGTTGAACCTCTTCTTGAACCACGAGACGTTCGCCGACGAGATGGGAGGCTCGCCTCGCCGCGGAGTGCTCTTCGAGGGAGCGCCGGGCACCGGTAAGACGTATCTCGCCAAAGCGATCGCGGCAGAGGCCGAGGTGCCATTCCTGTTCGTCTCGGCCAGCGAGTTCCAATCCCACTTCTATGGGATGACGAACCGCAAGATCCGGCAGTTCTTCAAGGCACTTCGACAAGCAGCTCGCGCCGAGGGCGGGGCAATCGGTTTCATCGAGGAGTTCGACGCCATCGGGATGGCGCGTGCAGGGATGGGTCACGGCGGCATGCGCGAGGGCGCTGCCGGCATCGTCAACGAGTTGCTCGTGCAGATGCAGAGCTTCGACTTGCCGACCGGGTGGGACAAGTTCAAGAGCAAGCTCATCGACCGCGTCAATCTGCTGCTGCCGCCGGCGAAGGCGATTCGCCATCCGAAGATCACGGCCGCCAACGTGCTCGTCTTCGCCGCGACCAACCGCGCCGACGGTCTCGACCCTGCGCTGATGCGGCCGGGCCGCTTCGATCGCACCATCCACTTCGATCTGCCGCCGCGCGCCGACCGCATGGCGATCGCGGAGTACTACCTCGGAAAGAAGTCGCACGAGCCGTCCGTCAGCGCCGTCGTGATCGCCGATCGCACCGCTGGGTACAGCCCCGTTCGCATCGAGCGTCTCTTGGACGAGGCGTTGATCATCGCCCTGCGCAGTGGCCGCAAGTCGCTCGGCATCGAGGATCTCGTCGAGGCACAACTCATCACCGAGGTCGGGCTCGCCCAAGACGTCGGCTACCAGCCGGACGAGCGTCGCCGCATCGCCGTGCACGAAGCAGGGCACGCGGTCATCGCCGTGCTCGTCGGTCGCGAAGTTCGTGTTGCGTCGATCTTGCGCCGTTCGAGCTCGCTCGGGCTCGTCGCCCATGACGACGGTGAGGAGCGACACCTGCGCACACCATCGGAGCTCCGCGACCTCGTCGTCGTCGCACTCGCCGGCCGGGCGGCAGAGATCCAGGAGTACGGCGAAGCATCGACCGGGATCGCGTCGGACCTCGCCGCAGCAACCAACATCGCCGCGCAGCTGATCGGCCTGGTGGGTGCCGGTGACAGCCTGCTCAGCCTCGAGGCGGCCGAGATGCACATGGCGGGCAACATCACGGCGAAGGTGTTCGCCGACGAGTCGTCACGCGCTCAAGCCGACGACATCATGAACAAGGCGGCCGACAAGTCCGCGTGCATGTTGTTGGAGCATCGCACTGCGTTGCTGGCGGTCGCCGACGCGTTGTGCGAGCACGACGAGTTGACCGGAGATCTCGTTCACGAGATCGTCGCCGAGGCCGTCAGTACGTCGAACTAGCGCAGCGAGCCGCTGGCCGACCGGCGCCAACGCCGGCGTGGTTCAGGCAGGACCGGGCGCGGTGCAACGTCGCCGATCCGTTCGATCACCCAGACGCCACCGTCGTCGCTGAACGCGTGCGGCGCGACGAGGGGTTGTATCTGATGAACGCGCCCGGCGAGGCCTGCGGCGGCAACCGCGGTGCCGAGCGCACCCGCGAGCCGCGGCCCCCATGCGGGATGAGTGTCGGGGAACTCCGGATACGCATCGCCGACGAGACCGAGGCCGAGTGAGACCGCCATTCCTGCCGGTTGGTTCAACGTCTCGGCAAGCGTCGTCGTGTCGAGCAGCCGTTCGCGAAGATCCTCGATCGACGCCGACCAACTCGTCGCCAGCAGTTCCGTGCGCCGAGACTCGGTTCCCATCTCGGTGACGGGCGCCGCAGCGAGGACGAGATGATCGTGCACGACCGCCATCCACGGCTGCGCGTCGCCGCGGCTGCCGATCAGTCGCATCGTGTACGACGGTACGAGTCGGGCGATCGCGATCGGCGTCGGTTCGATGGACTCGAGGTCGAACCCCGCCTGGCGAACGAACCGCTCGACTCGGCGATGGTGGATCATGTCGGTCTGCAAGTGGGCCAGCAGCCGTCGCGCACTCGATGTCATCTCGATCGTCGCGGAGACGTCGACGAGCTTCGATCGGTGCAGGTTGAGCTCGGTGGTGCTCCAGCCGGTGATGTCGAGCGACTGCATGTACGAATCGTGGCGCCACATGCACACCCGTGTCGGCTGCCCGGCCTCGTCCAACAGACTGCGCAGCCGAGTCAGACCGTCGAGCAGCAACAGGTCGTTGTTGGTGTCGCAGGCGACGCCCGCGACCTTGGCAACTCGACCGGGCGCGTCCTGCTGCAGTCGAACGCCGCGCAACGAGTCAGGGAGCACCTCGATGCCGATGCCATCGCCGCGTCGCATCATCGTGCGTTGTCCTCCACTGCGGCCGCAAGCGTCGCGTCCGCTGATGCGGCGGGACTGCCGACGAGCACAGGAATGGTTGTGTCGTCATCGATCAGCAGCCCGCGACCGATCGCGGGATGTGAGGAGGTGACGCGAAGGTGAAGGCCGAACATCGCGCCGTCCCCCGCGAGCGGGCGCAGGATGAGAGCGGTTCGTGAACGGCGAAGCGGCGCCGTCCAGTGCGACGGAAGCTCGAGCTCGCGAGTGCGGCCGGCCGCGATCACGATCGATCGAGGATCATCGAGCGCTGCAAGACGTTCGAACACCGGCCCTCCCAAACGGTCGGCGTCGTCGATGAACACGAGTCGCGGGCGATCACCGTCGTCGAAGAACTCGGTTGCCCACGTGTCGATGCCCGCCAGCGTCGTCGCGCTGGTCAGCCCGGGGAGGAGCACGAGCTGGTTCCATGTCGAGGCAATGGCGTGGATGTCGACGCCGACGCCAGCGGCCAGCGCGCAACGCGCCAGGTTCGTGATGACCGTCGACTTGCCGGTGCCCGAGTCACCGAGCACCAGCGCCGCGCACGGCGCGTGGAGGTGCAGCACCGCTGGCTCGAGCGAGCGGGCGTCGAGTCCGACCGGCAGTCGCCATCGGTCGTCGGCGTACTCTGTTGCGTCGATGAAGTCGGCCAGGTCGACGCGGTCGGGGGTTCGTTGCACCGCGGCTGGCCCGAGCGCTGCGTCGCCTCGCTGTTGGCGTTGTTCGGTCGCGGCGGCGAGATCCTTGATCGTTGCGATCTGGATCTCCACCAGGTCAGGAAGTGTGATCGCCCGGCCAGGCGCCTGCGGCGGGATCCGGCCCGCCTCGATGCCGAGGGCGCGGTATGCGCCACGGTCGTCGAGATGCAAGATGATGCGTTGCTGGAACTGGCCGAGCATTCGCGCGGGTGCCGCGTTCTCGCTCGCAGCGGTGATCAACGTCGTGATGCCGTGCAACGGTCCGTTGCTGACGATTCGCTCGAGCATGTCGCGCCCGTGCTCGAACTCGCCACCGGAGTCGAGTGCCCGCAGCAGAAGGCCGACGTCGTTGACCACGAGAACGATGTGCGCACCAGTCGGTGCCCTGTCGCTCGAGGCACGTTGCTCGAGCTCGTCGGAAAGCCGGACGAGCACTCGCACGATCCGATCGGGATCTTCGGACGGTGCCACTGCTGCGCATGCCGGCAACGATTCGAGCGCACCGAGCCTGGCGAGCTGTCCTGCTGCGCAGTCGATCACATAACCGTGAAGTCGGTCGGTCGGGATGCGATCGGTGGCTGCGACGAACAGCGTCGCGAGCGCGCTCGAACGCTCCGCGGGCGAGCCACCGATGATCGCCAAGTTGCCATCGTGCGCCGGGTTCCATCGTCGAGCCGTCTGCGTGTGGTCGTCGGGAAGATCACTCAGTGCGAAGGCTGCGCCTGCCGCATCGTTGGTGTGCGCGCGCGGCGACGAGATTCGCTCGTACGGCAGCTCGCTCGGGAGGTCGCGGCACAGGATCGTGCGTTGCTCCGCACGTGACGTCTTCGCGTTGGCCTCTGCGACCACCTCGACGAACTGCTGGACGCCACCATCGCCACGCTTGTCGGCGCCCTGAGATCGTCGCGTTGTGATCTTTCGTTCGGCCGTGTTGAGGTCACGCGCCAGGATGAATGGGGTGATCTCCATCAGCTCGCCCGACTCTGCCGCAACGGATGCAAATTGCACGGGGACGGCGCCGGCGTCGCCCGTCCTCAACAGGCCACGGCCCGGAGTGTGCACCGAGACCTGGACGGGATCGCGACTTCCGATGAGCGCGGTCGCCTCGATCGGATCGTTCATCCGCAACGCGACGCGGACGTTCGCGAACGACTTCAGGATCTGCTCGATCGACCTCGACAACTGCTCGGCCGCCACGATCAGGTGAAGACCAAGGTGTCGTGAGCGATCCGCGAGGTCGATCAACTGCGGTAGGAACGCGCTGTGTCGCAAG
>DASWRR010000444.1:0-3345 GCA_036403055.1 Ilumatobacteraceae bacterium
CGACCGTTAAGGAGCACCCATGGCCGCTGGCTTCCTCCTCCCCGAACGACCGCTCGGGACGCTGGCCGACTGGCTGGCTCTCGGCGGCGGCGACGGCCTGCGGGCGGCCCGCCGGCTCGGCCCGGAGGGCACGATCGACGAGATCCGGGCGTCGGGGTTGCGGGGCCGGGGCGGCGGCGGGTTCCCCACCGGCGCCAAGTGGGCCGGCGTGGCCGCCGGCCGGGGCACCCACCACTACCTCGTGACCAACGCCGCCGAAGGCGAGCCCGGCACGTTCAAGGACCGCCGGCTGATGCGGGACAACCCCTATCAGCTGGTCGAGGGCGTGGCCATCGCCGCCTTCGCCGTCGGCGCCACCGAGGCCTTCATCGGCCTCAAGGCCAGCTTCACCACCGAGATCGACCGCCTCACCCGGGCCCTGGCCGACATGACCGCCGCCGGGCTGGCCGGAGACGTCCCGATCCAGATCGTCCCCGGCCCTGAGGAATACCTCCTCGGGGAGGAGAAGGCCCTTCTCGAGGTGATCGAGGGCAAGGATCCGCTGCCGCGACTTCTCCCGCCGTACGAGCTCGGGTTGTTCGCGAACGACGTCGCGATCGGTTGGGAGGCGGGCAGCCGTCCCGTCGCCGGTCGCTCGGACTCGAACCCGACCGTCGTCAACAACGTCGAGTCGTTGGCATCGGCCGCGCACATCATGGCCAACGGCTCCGAGTGGTTCCGCTCGATGGGCACTCGCGAATCACCGGGCACCGTGATCGCGACGGTCGTCGGCGACGTCCGCGTGCCCGGAGTTCACGAGGTCGAGATGGGCACGCCGTTCTCGGCACTGCTCGAACTGTGCGGTGGCCCGCTGCCGGGCCGCACCTACAAGGCCGCCTTCTCCGGCGTCTCGAATCCGGTGCTGCCGGCCGACGCCTTCGACACGCTGCTGACGTACGAGGATTTCGCGGCGCGCGGCGCGGGTCTCGGCGCCGCAGGGTTCGTGGTCTACGACGACTCGGTCAACATGACACTCGTCGCTGCGGAACTGTCGCGGTTCCTGTCCATCGAGTCGTGCGGCCAATGTCCGCCGTGCAAGCAGGGATCGCTGTCGATCACCGCGATGCTCGCGTCGATCTGCAACCGCGAGGCCGGCGACGAGGTCCTCGGTGAGCTCGCGAATCGGCTCCGTTCGGTCACAGATGCGAATCGTTGCTTTCTCGGGACGGAGGAACAGGTCGTCGTGTCGAGCATCTTGCGTGAGTTCCCCGACGACGTTGCCGCGTTCCTCGAGAACCGACCCGCGTTGAATCGAGAGGTGCAGGTCCCCTTGATCAAGGAGATCCACCCGGGGGGAATCGTCGATCTAGGCACTTGACAACTGGCGCCGGTGGTTGCATACTCAACCAAGTAGTTGAACAACTACGAAGTTGAATACAACGAACCATGACCGAGAACGACCCGCTCAGCACCACCTTCGCAGCGCTTGCCGACCCAACCCGTCGGGCGATCCTCGCCCGATTGGCGACAGGTGAAGCGACGGTCAACGAGCTTGCCGAGCCGTTCGAGATGACGGTTCAAGCGGTGTCGAAGCACCTCAAGGTGCTCGAACGGGCCGGCCTGATCAGTCGCGGACGCGACGCCCAGTTCCGACCGTGCCACCTCGAAACAGCGGCGCTCGACTCCGCGATCGGCTGGATCGAACAGAACAAGAAGATCTGGCGGCAGCGGTTCGACCAACTGGAAACCCACCTCCGAAACATCCAACAGACACAGAAAGAGCAAACAAAGTGAACGACACAACAGCGAACACTGGCGAGATGACCATCACCCGTACCTACGACGCGCCACGCGACCTCGTCTTCGAATGCATGACAACCGCCGAGCACCTCACCCACTTCTGGGGACCGACAGGAACGAGCGCCCCGCTCGACAAGATCAAGATCGACCTTCGGCCCGGTGGCGTCTTCGAGACGGTCATGGTGAACGATGAAAATGGTGAGGAGTATCCGAGCCGTGGCATCTACGTCGAGATCGACCCGCCCCACAAGCTCGTGTGGACCGAGCCCGACGTCGAAGGCGGGATGACCAACTCGGTCGTCTTCACCGACGTCGGCGATGGCCGCACCGAGGTGACGATCCATCAGACGAACGTGCCCGCGATGTACCTCACCCCCGAGGCGCAGGCCGGGATGCAGAGCAGCCTCGATCGCTTCGCGGCGTACGTCTCTTCGCTCTGAATCGTGATTCGGTCGAACCGGCTCCGCTCAGCGCAGCGGAGCCGGACGCCGACCGATGCCGCCGTCTTCCAGCAGCATGTCCGTGAGGGTCCGGTCGAGATGGCGCGATCGCCAGCTCAACATCGCCGCTGCCTCGGCCAGCACGATGTCCGCATCCGTGACCTCCGTCTGCCACGTGGGGTCGGCGGCGAGATCGAAGCAGCGCCACGAACCGTCGCCGAAGTGGACGAACGCTCGGTCGTTGCTCCGGCGAACGGCGAGGTTCTGGCGCTCGAGCTGCCGATTCCACGGCCACGGGTGTTCGGCGTCGCGGATGAGGACGTCGCGCCAATCCCACTCGTAGTACGCGGCATCCCGCCACCGCGCCGGCCGCTCGCCGCGCAGGAACGGTGTCAGCGGAAACCCGTCACACTGCGCCGGGACCTCGATGCCCATCGCCTCGCACAGCGTCGGCATGATGTCGACGTTCTCGGTGAACTCATCGACGACACCGACGTGATCGAGCCGTGGGTCGCGGACGATTCCGAGCACTGCGTAGCTCGACTCGTAGAACCCGGCCTTCTGAACCAGACCTTGATCACCGAGCTGCTCGCCGTGATCGGCCGTCACGACGATCACTGTGTCGTTCCATTCGCTGCGGTCGTCGAGCGCGTCCCACACACGCGCCAACTGTGCGTCGACCTCGCTGATCATCCCGAAGTACTGCGCCTGCATGTGGGCGATCTCGGCCGGGTCGGTGGGCGCAGCCGCCGGGCTTTTCAGGAGCGCGTCGAACAGCCGGTGGCGCGTCGCCGGGACGGGCAGTGGTGGCGGGCACGACGATGGCTCGTACATCGTCGAGAACTCGCCCGCCGCGCTGTACGGAGGGTGTGGCCGAAGGTGTGACAGGTGGGCGAACCACGGCTCGTGCTGATCTCCGAGCCAGCCGAGGAAGCCGTCGGTCAGGAACGTCGATGCCGACAGCTCGACGGGCCGTTCGTGTTCCAATCGCAACGCCGACACCGGATCGGGGAAGTCGTAGCCGTGGCCGTTGAGCCACTCGAGCCAGGGAAGCTGCCACCCGCTCATGTCGAGCACCGGATCGAAGCCTGGCAACACGCCTTCGTAGGTCGACAGGCGCGGGTCG
>DASWRR010000445.1:0-2959 GCA_036403055.1 Ilumatobacteraceae bacterium
GTACCGCATCATTCGCTCGGCGACGGCCGCGACGACGACGTCGAGCACGCCGTCCACACCTGCGCCGTCTCGCATGGCATTGGCCACCGCTGGAACGGTCGCGCTGCGGTCCTTGCCGAGGAGTGTCGACAGCAATGACCCGTCGATCCAACCGTCGTCCACGCGCTCGCGGGCCAACCCGTCGAGGTCGGTCCGGGCGAGGGCGCGCATGAACGGCCGCATGTACGGCAACAGATCCTCGCGAGTGCCGTAGACGATCGTCGGGACGAGGTGGGGCAAGACCGTGTCGGCGCGCTCCCATCCGATGAGATCGAGCAACTCGAACGCCTTCTGGCAGTAGATCGCACCGTGTCCGTACGAGAGCAGATGGTCGCTCGCGACTGCCGTGAACCACGGTCTCAGATCGTCGGCGGTATGACCCGCGTGGATCGCACCGCGGAGGAGTGCTTGTGCGCTGTCGAGCTGTTCTGATTCGACGGCTCGCCGGAACTCGGCCAATGGGTCGGCGGGCAACACGCGAGCCGGCTCGGGGAGTGGATTCAACGGCCGGTGACGCTCGGTCTCCGTGATGCCGGCGATGGCCTGCACGATGGGGAGCGCGCGTTGGTCACCGTCGTACAGATCGACCATCGACAGGCAGTCCGTCGCCGACGCGATCGAGTGTCCCCAGCCGAACTCGGCTCGCGGGGCGCCGAACTGCACGGCCTCCCACACGAGCTCGCCCGGATTGCTGTCGGCCTTCAGCAGACGAACGACATCGCGGCTGACTTGTCCGATGTAGTCGCGCTCGATCCCGCGGCGGAGGCTGGCGAATAGCTTGGGTCGGAGGGCGTTTGGGTCCGGGCGCCGCAACGTCACCTGCACGGCACCGTCATCGGCAATCACCGCGAGATGCGTGTTGATGTCCTCTTCACCGACCACGCACGTCCCGTCGTCGACCTTGAACTTCCAGTTGTGCCAGGCGCACGTGATGAGGTTGCCGTCGAGCGATCCCTGCGTCATTCCGTACCCCTCGTGCGGACAGGCATGGTCGAGGGCGAAGACGCCGTCCGATGTGCGAATCAAGCACAGTCGACGGTCGTCGACGCGGACCATCTTCATCGAGCCGACCGCAAGATCGTCGATGTGCGCGACCGTGGTCGGGTCGCCGGCCGGAGTCCACGGTTCAGTGGCGGCGCTCGTGGCGTTCATGGGTCGTCACGGTAGAACTTCAACCATGGTTGAAGTCAAGCGGTTCTCGGTCGGTGAGCTGGCCAACCGCGCCGGCGTCGCGACATCGGCTTTGCGCTTCTACGAAGACCACGGTCTGATCCACTCGGAGCGCAACTCCTCGGGTCACCGTCGATACCGAGCGGACGCGCTACGACGAGTGGCGTTCATCCGTGTCGCGCAGCGGATCGGACTGTCGCTTGCCGAGATCTCCGATGCGCTCGGCGAGCTCCCGTCGCGGCGGACACCGACACGAGACGACTGGAACAGACTCTCGGTTCGATGGTTGCCGCGGATCGACGAACAGATCGCCGCGCTCGAGCTGCTGCGCGATCGGCTCGATGGTTGCATCGGCTGCGGGTGCCTGTCGCTCGACACGTGCGCCTTGTACAACACGGGCGACCGAGCCGCGTCGCGCGGCGCGGGCGCGCGTTACCTGCTCGGCGACGCGATCGAGACGGACGTCGTCGCGACGACGTCAGACGGAGACGGCGTGTAGCCCGGCACCCATCAAGTCGACGAAGTTGTCGTGATAGAACGCCCGACGAGCGTGCTGCGACGTGTTCATCAGCGTCGACTCGAATCGCTCGATCGGCCGCCGGCCGCCCTCGACGTGTGGATAGTCGGAGGAGAACATGCACACCTCGGGACCGGCTTGTTCGATGATCCAGCCGACGTCTTCGGTCGGATACGGCGTGAAACGCAGGTGACGGCGGACGTATTCGCTCGGTCGCAACGAGAGCGCGCGCAGCCGTTCCTCGTGGCGGGCGAACGCGTCGAACGCCGCTTCCATCTGGCGCATCCACGACGGAACCCATACCGCGCCTTGCTCGATGACGCCGATGCGCAGGTCCGGGAAGCGGTCGAGCACGCCGTCGAAGATCATTGTCGCGAGCGTCTGCGCCGGCGGGCCGGGGATGCCCATGTAGTCGACTGATCGGAAGTTCTCGTCACCGCCGTGGAAGTCGGGAGGAACCGGAAGGCCGTTGCGGAAGTAGTTCGGATCGATCAGCTCGCCGGTGCCGCCGACGTGGAACACGATGGGGATGCCCGCTTCGCTCGCGGCAGCCCACACTGCATCGAGCGCGACGTGGCTGGGCGAATGCGTCGGCGGGCAGCCCGACGCGACGAGCAACGCAGCCGCTCCCATTGCGATCGCTTCCTGGGCGAGCGCGCCGGCGCGATCGAGGTCGGCGAGCGGCACGTACAAGGTCGACAGGAGCCGAGTGTCAGCGGAACAGAACTCGACCATCGCTCGGTTGTGCGCACGCGCCGCACCGATCGCCAACTCGATGTCGGAGTGCTCCCAGTTCCGCAGCCGAGAGTTGTGAAACGTGTTGAAGACGAGTTGGCTGGCGAAGCCGAGCAGGTCGAGAGCGCGGCTTCGATCCTCGGCGATGAAGCCACCCGTCGCCGCGAAGTTCTTGCGATTCATGATCTCCGCCGCTTCGTCGGCGACGTACTCGTCCGATCGATGCCGGGCGACGAGCCGGTCGAACGTCGCATCGATGTCGCGCAGTTGCTGGACCGGGTCGCCCGTCTGGCGCAGTTCGTTGACCGATGCGTACGTCGGCGGGATCCGTTCACGGATGTTCGGGTCGGCATGATCCCGGAGCCAGTTCGGTGTCTCCATCACATGCGCGTCGGCGTCGTGGACGACAAGTCCCGTGGCGTTGTACGGCATCACATCAGTGTGGCATCTGTCGCGATGACCGCGATCGGTCGTGCTGTTCGGACCACAGCATTGCGG
>DASWRR010000446.1:0-2727 GCA_036403055.1 Ilumatobacteraceae bacterium
AGCGCGTCATGCCGCGCTGCTCGCGCTCACGATCAACACGGACCGTCCGGGCGGCCTCGTCAACTTCACGGACGCCGTCAACGCCGAGCCGGGCGCTGCACCGACGACGACCGTCGCGTTGACCACGACGACCTTGCAGAACGTCGGCAATCAATCGCAGGCCGGGAGCGGATCCGGCAATCAGCCGACTCCGTCGCAGCAAACGGAGATCCCATCGTTGACCGCGATCCCCTCGCAGTTTGGCACGCTGGCCGCGATCCAGCTCGTCGTTGGACGCGGCGACGAGAACGGGACGCGGTTGAAGATCAACCTCGAGACGCCGAGCCTCAACTCGTTCGTCTACGAGTACATGACGCCGAGCTGCTGAGCCGCTCGTACACTGCTGCCGACGGTGAGTTGGCCGGGTGACCGCGGCATGGCACTTCGGTGACCATGTCGAGGAAAGTCGGGACTCCGTAGGGCAGAATGCTGGCGCGAGCCAGGTCGGGGCGACCTGACGGACAGTGCAACAGAGAGAGACCGCCGATGGACCAGCATGCTGGTCACAGGCAAGGGTGCAACGGTGCGGTAAGAGCGCACCAGCGTGCAGGGCGACCTGTACGGCTGGCAAACCCCATTCGGAGCAAGGCCAAGCAGAGAGGATGGGCTGCCCGTCCAGTCGGTTCGCCGGCTACCTCTCGGGTAGGCCGCACAGAGGGATGGTCACCGGCGCTTCGGCGTCACAGAATCCCGCTTATAGGCCAACTCACCGTCACCAATCCATCTACCAGCCCCGTGGAAGGGCTGACTTGCGTGCATCGCCGGTGGGACGGTACCGGCGATGCACGCGAGTGGTTGCAGCGGTCAGCCTCCGGCGGTGGTGGCCGTTCCGAGCGCTGCGTCGTCCGCGGCTTCTTGAGCGGCGCGCTCCGGTGATTCGCTGGCTTCGTGGGCTGGGTCAGTGTTGGAATGGTGGCGGCCGTCGCCCGCAACGTTTCCTGCGGTCTCGGCGGCCTCGCGCTCGGCCGATTCGCCGGCTTCGTGCGTTGGATCGTTGTTGCTCTGATCCACTCCGGTCTGCGCACCGGTGGAGGCAGACGGAACTGTGGCTGTCGGGTCTGTCGGCGTCGAGTTGCTGGTGGCCGCAGTGGCGATACCGGCGCCACCGATCGCGGCCCCGGCTACAAGGGCGACTGTGGCGAGTTGTTTGCGGGTGAACTTCATCTGGAACCTACCTCTGTGGGGATCGGGAATTCGGACATCAAACTCCACCTGCGTTAGACGCGCAGCGTGTTTCGGTATGAACACGACGAGAGTTCGGTTAACCGACTCCGACCGCCGTCGCAGACCCGTTCCAGACGGCGGCTCCGGACGGACCCAGGGATGGGAAGTGCCGACATGAGTGAGCGTCGCCGGTCGCGGTCACGGGGGAAACCTGCGACCAGCGACACTCACGGCACTAGAGGGGAGCGTGCCGAATCGGCCCTTACCCGCATTCGGCGCGGCCAAACAATTCGCGAGCCGCGCAGGCGAGCGGCCGCTGATCGCGATCGATGCCCACGATCAGCGGCCCGCTCGGGCAGCCGTCCCTTACTGCCAGCAACGTCGGCACGTCGCGTGGGTTGCCGAGCCAAATTCTGCAATCACATGACCGGTCGAACTAGATGTATCGCGCAAATCACTCGCGCGGGCGACACGGCGCGGCACGACGCCCGACGGTCGCGCGTGACGAGTAACAACGGATCGCGCTGCAAGCCAAGCAGTAGCCGAGCTGAGTCACTGAACGCTGTGCGGATCCTCGGGTAAACCGAAGACCTCTGTTAACCCCGCGACACTGACCACTCTGTGCACGACAGACGACGCCGCGGAGATCTCGAGCTGCCCGCCGGCCTCCTCGAACCGCATGAGCTGCAACACGAGGATGCGAAGTCCGCTCGAGTCCAGGAACGTCACCCGTGACAGGTCGATGAACCCGCGGCCGGCCGGGTCCAACATCTGATCGAGTGTCATCAGTAACCCGGGCGCGGAGTGCGCGTCGATCTCGCCGCTCACCTTCGCGACAGTGGTCCCGCCAACAGACCTAATCGTGACGATCAGGGCGTCGTCGTGCATCCAGAACAGCTCCGTGGTATCAGTCAGGCTGCTTTGACTGGGAACGGCATGATGATGCCCTGCCCCGGCACGCGTCAACCGGAATCACCCTCGAGGGCGACGACCGCTGCACGAATCGGCGCGCCGGCGTGCAGTCCGGACCGACGTCAACTCACCGTCACCATCGCAGTCAGCTGCGCATCGCTGGATCAGCCGGCCTCATCGATGTCGGCTGTACACGCGGTGTGCACAGTCGGAGTCTCGGCGCTACAGGTTGAACGGTGCGCGCATGCTCGATGTGCCGGGGCACCCAGCCCAGTGGTACGGCGGCTGTGTCAACAGTTGGATGGTGGTGTGCTGCATGTTGCAATGGTTGAAGGTCGACGACACGACGACACCTGGGCGCACGCTCGGTGAGATGACGATCGTCGGGATTTCGTTACCGGCTGAGCCGTCGTTCTCGTCGAAAGTGATGAAGATGGCCGTCCGGCCCGCCCGATACTCGGGCGAGTTGAGCAACTTCGGCACGAACGTCGACGCCCACGCGTCACCGGTTGCCACCGAGCAGTCGTGCATCGAGTTGCACAAGTTGGGTTCGATCATCGTGAACTTGGCGGACAGATCCGGGTCGACGCCCAGCGGAACGTCACGCGTTGA
>DASWRR010000447.1:0-3582 GCA_036403055.1 Ilumatobacteraceae bacterium
GAGAGGCTCCCGCCCGACGCGCCGTCGACGATGCGCCCGGCGAACAACAACCACAAGACACCGGCTGCACCGGTGATGAAACTCCCGACGGCCGTCCCGATGAGCGAGATCACGATGACCGGCTTGCGACCGATGCGGTCCGACAGCCGACCGAGCAGCGGTGCGCACACGAGTTGGGCGAGCGAGAACGAGGCGAACAGGAAGCCGACAGTGAGGCCGGATGCGCCATACCGTTCGGCGTAGCGACCGAGTATCGGGACGATGATGCCGAACCCGACGAGGTCGAGCGCGACCGTCGTCCAGATCGTCCAATACCCCTTCGGTACAGGGGCCCGCTGTCGCCTCGCCACGATCCACCGTTCTATCTGATGGGAGTGCGTGAACGAGTTCTTGGCGAATGGGCTAGCCCCGCCGCTACCGGGGGAGGGCGGCGGGGCTAGATCGGTGGGGCGCGGTGCTGGGCTTGGTTCACGACCAGCGGTTGCGCCAATCAGGGCGTCCAGTGAAGTCATGTCGTGAGTCGACGCCGTACTTCGGCGCCAGTGCTGCTCCGACAAGCAGCGCAACGATCATCAGAACCGCCATCTTGATCTTCTCCTTGAATCGATGTTGTACATTAGTATCGTCCGTTGCGATCGATAAGGGAAATAGATATTAATGCTCAAATCAATCGGTGAGTTCGATCTACCCCTCGGCGTCGAAGTGCGTCACTTGATGGCACTGGAGGCGGTGGCCCAGACCGGATCGTTCTCGCAGGCGGCAACGCGCCTCGGCTACGCACAGAGCGCGATCTCGCAACAGATCTCGACGCTCGAGAAAGCCGTCGGACACCGTCTCGTCGACAGACCTGGCGGACCGAGGTCGGTGTCACTCACCGAAGCCGGCAAGGTGCTGCTCGACCACGCCGGTCACATCATCGCCCGGCTCGCTGCGGCGAAGGCCGACCTCGATGCGATGGCCGCAGGCGACGCCGGTGTGCTGCGCGTCGGGACGTTTCAGTCAGCGAGCAACCGGCTCCTGCCACCGACACTCGCGATGTTCCGAACGAGCTGGCCGAACATCAACATCGAGCTGCGCAACGAACCGATCATCACCAACGTCGAAGGCCTCATTCGTGCCGGGCAAGCAGATCTTGCGTTCGCCGACGTTGCATCACTCGACGACTCGTATGCGATGGTCGAGTTGATCCGTGATCCCGAGGTGTTGATCACCGCGCCCGATCATCCGCTGGCGCAGAGCGACACCGTCGACCTGGCGCAGTTGTCGGGCGCGCGGATGATCTCGATGCCGGCAGGCGATCCATGTGCGATGCGCGTCGCCCGCGCTCTCGAGCGGGTCGGCGCAGAACCCGACATCGTCTTCCGCAGCGACGACAACCTCACGACGCAGCGTCTGGTCGCGATCGGCCTCGGCGTGGCCATCGTGCCACTGCTGACCGTCGAGCGTTCGATCCCCGATGCGGAGGTCGCGATCCGCGGACTCAACGCGAACCTCGATCGTCAGATCGGGATCATCTGGCACCGTGATCGGCTGCAGTCGCGAGCAGCGGAGGCGTTCATCCAGATCGCGATGCAGATCAGCAGCGACGTCGAGATGCCAGGTGTGCCGTCGATGTCGTCGTCCGGCTGAGGCACCGCGCAGGCGGCGTCAACGCCGCAACGTCAACGCCGTAGCGTCGTGCCCGCCTTGGTGGTCTCGACCGTCCATCCCGCCGCTTGCAGTTCGGCACGGATTGCATCTGCTGTCGCGAAGTCCTTGGCGAGCCGCGCCGCGTCGAGCTCCGCGGCGCGCGCCGCGTCGTGCGCGGGGACCTCGCCACCCGCGTTGAGCACCAAACCGAACGCGGTGCACATCTCGTGCACAGCGGCAACGAGCGCAGGCGCGATCGGGTCAGATGCGTCGAGCGCTCCGTTGGCGCGCCGCACCGTCTCGAACAGCAGCGCGGTCGCACCGGGCGTGTCGAGATCGTCGTCCATTCGCTCGCGGAAGCGGGCCAACACTTCGCTGTTCGCCTCGCCGGCAGGCAGACCCGCGGTGCGCGACGCGAACGAGTCGAGACCGGCCAACGCGTTGACCGACGCGTCGATGTTCTCCTGCCCGACGGACACGGGCCCGCGGTAGTGCGATTGCAGGAGCAGCATCCGGTACGCGCGAGCGTCGTAGTGGTCCATCAGATCGAGGAGGTTCGCCACGTTGCCGAGACTCTTCGACATCTTCTCGCCCTCTGCGTCGACGACGAACCCGTTGTGCATCCAGTGGTTGGCGAACCGCTTTCCCAACGCAACGGCTTGGGCCCGCTCGTTCTCGTGGTGCGGGAACTTCAGGTCCATGCCACCGCAGTGGAGATCGAACCCTTCGCCGAGGATGTCGAGGCTCATCACGACGCACTCGCTGTGCCATCCCGGCCGGCCATCACCCCACGGCGACGGCCATGACGGCTCACCTGGTTTGGCCATCTTCCACAGCACGAAGTCGGCGGGATGGCGCTTGTTCTCGGCGCCGAAGACCTCACGGTCGCCACCGCCCTCGATCATGTCGGAGAGTCGCTGGTTGACGAGGAGGCCGTAGTCCTCGACGGATTCGACATTGAGGTACACGCCATCCTCGGTCACGTAGCCACGGCCGATGTCGACGAGCTCACCGATCATCTCGACCATCTCGTCGACGTACTGCGTCGCGTGCGGCACGTCGGTCGGACGGGCAACGCCCAACTTCTCCATTGCCTGGAACCACACCGACTCGCACTTCGTGGTGATGTCCTGCCACGGTCGATTCTCGTTGTTGGCGCGGTTGATGATCGCGTCGTCGATGTCGGTGATGTTGCTGACGAGCCGGACGCGCAAACCGCTCCACTCGAGGTACCGACGCAACACGTCGTACACCAGCGTCGCTCGGCCATGACCGAGGTGCGGCGGGCCGTACACCGTCGGACCGCAGAGGTAGATGCTCACCGAGCCGGGCTCGCGCAACGCGAGCTCACGTACCTCTCTGGTCGCGGTGTCGTAGAGCTGCAGCATGGCCCGCCAGCCTACGTGTCGGCGGCGGCGAGCCCCCTGACGAATTCGCTCGTGAGATCGAACGCCGCGACAGCACCGATGACGATCGTCGCCGGCGATTCGACGACCGCGTTCGCCAGCTCGGACAGCGCGCACCGAACCACGTGCTGCTGCTCCGATGTCGCGTAGCGGATCGCCGCGACGGGTGTGTCGGGTGCAAGCCCTCCTTCGATCAGAGCGGCAGCGATGGCAGCGCGTTGCGCCACGCCCATGAGCACGACGATCGTTCCACCGACCTGTGCGAGGGCGTGCCAATTGATGGCAGCTTCGCCACGTTGACGGTGGCCGGTCACCACGGTGAACGACGCGCTGACGCCGCGGTGTGTGACTGGAATGCCGGCAGCTGCGGGCGCGGCGATCACCGACGACACGCCGGGCACGACCTCGAAATCGAGCCCGGCACGTGCCAGCGCGAGCGCCTCTTCTCCGCCGCGCCCGAACACGAACGGGTCGCCGCCCTTCAGTCGCACGACGTTCCGATTCGTCCGACCGAGTTGGATCAGCAGCTCGTTGATGAGCTCCTGCG
>DASWRR010000448.1:0-8659 GCA_036403055.1 Ilumatobacteraceae bacterium
CCATCCGCCGATTCTTCGCTGCCGATCACAAGTGGCGTTGGCGTTTCTCGACCGTTGCGCTGACAGTGATCTGTCTCCTGGCGATCCTGCTCGTCAAGGACGTCGTGCACATGGTCTCCGCCTGATCACACGCTCGGCAGCAGTGCTGCAGCAATCGACTCGCCGACGAACCGCGCATACTTTCGAACGCTCCAACCGCGACGCCGCACCAGCAGATCGAAGACGTCCGGCGAGCTGTACGTCCACAGGACATCGGTGGCGTGCTGCACGGTGATGCCCTTGCGGACGTGCCCGCCGCGAACGAGGTAGCGGGCGTTGTGGGCCATGCGGGCGAGGCGATCTGCGTCGAGTTCGACCTGCAGCGCCGCAGCCGCCGGATCTCCGTCAGCGGCGTTGCGCAACAGCAGCAGGATCGGTGCGACCCTTGGTGACACTTCCGCGGTCAGTCGTCCCCACCCCGCGACGACGTCGCGAGCGTCGGCGGCGTCGCGCTGCAGTGCATCGGATCGTCGCTCCGCCGGCACGGGCCCGCGGCCTTCGAGTGCTCGGCGACACAACGCCCTGACCAAGCCGGGCTTGCCGCCATACGTCTTGTAGATCGTCGCCTCGGATACTCCTGCGTCAGCGGCGATCGATTCGATGCTCGTCGCCGCGTATCCGTTGGCGGTGAAACGCTCGAGCGCGGCGTCGAGCAGCAGCGAGTGTGTCCTGCGCGATTGTGCGAGTCGCCGTTCGGCGTTGTACGAGCGGCGGTTGACGGGAGGCGAAGCATGATCTACGCTCATTTCGATCTAGTCTACTGGAATGAAAGTAGGAAATCGAACATGACCATCGCACCCATCAACGTCGTCGCTCGCCTGCGCAACGCGACCAACGCCCACGACCTCGACGCCATTGCCGACTGCTTTGCAGAGGACTACCGCAACGAGACGCCGATGCATCCGCAACGAGGTTTCAGTGGACGCGAGCAGGTGCGCTCCAATTGGCAGCACATCCTCGGCGCGGTGCCGGATGTGACCGCCGACGTCATTCGCGAGGTCGCCGACGGCGACACGATCTGGTCGGAGTGGGAGATGCGCGGGACGCGCCGCGACGGCGCCACGCACCTGATGCGGGGCGTCATCATCTTCGGCGTTGCCGACGACAGGGCGGTGTGGGCCAGGTTCTACCTCGAGCCGGTGGACGCCGATGGCGCTGACGCGAACGCCGCCGTTCGCGCAATCGTCGGCACCTCATGAGCCTCGACCGCGACACCGTCGATACCGGGCATCTCGTCGAGGATGCCGCGCCGCCTGCTGCGGTACTGCGCGTCCTCAACCCGATCCTGCGGTTGTTGCTGCGGCTGCCGACGTCGCGCCTCATCAAGCCGCTCGCACTCGCCGAGTTCACCGGAAGGAAGACCGGCGAGCGCCGACGTGTCGTCGTCGGTTGGCACCGCATCGACGACATCGCCGTCGTCGTCACGCCGGCCGCATGGCGTGCCAACTTCATCGGCGGCCGATCGGCAACGGTTCGCCGACGGGGAAGCGCTGCCGACTACAGCGGCACGCTCGTCACGGACCCCGACGTCGTGGCGGCCACGCTCAACACGCTGCTCGCCAACGGCACCTCGCCGCGATCACTCGCATTGCGGATGCCCGCTGGGCACCACATCACAGCCGACGACGTCGCTCACACCCGCCGCGCGCTGATTCGGTTCGAACCCGCGACCGAAGATCAGCGTCCGTAGACCGACACATGCCGTTCGCTCGTCGAGGTGAACGGCTCGTTCCTCCAGCCGCCCCACCGGTTGACCAATCGCAAGCCGGCAATTCGCGCCATCAGATCCAACTCGCTCGGCCACGAGTACCGACAGACGATCGGCGACACGCGCACACCGCTTGCCGACAACGACACATGGCTCTCGTCGAGCGTCTGCGCGACAGGATCGTGTCGTCCCACGTCGAGGCGAACCTCGTCGACGCGGATCGCCTCGGCATCCACGTACTGGTTGTTGGACAATCGATGCAGATAGCTCGGCACGAACACCTCGACGAGGAACGCTCCGTCGCTCGTCAGGTGCGTTGCGACGTTTTCGAAGCACCGCACCTGATCGTCTTGCGTCAGCAGGTTGAACAACGTGTTGAACACGAGGTAGACGAGGCGATAGCTGCCGGGCACGCCGACGTCGGCGAAGTCACCGATCGTGATGGTCAGTGCCTCGCCGCCGGGCTTCGAACGCAGCACCTCGACCATCGGTCGTGAGATGTCGATGCCATCGACCGCGACACCCCTCGCCGCGAGTGGCAACGCGATCCGGCCGGTTCCCACGGCGAGCTCGAGCGCCTGTCCGTCGCCGGCGAGACGCTCGAGCAGGTCGACCGTCTCGTCCTCGTCGCCCCGGAGCTGCGCGTCGTATGTCGCTGCCACGTGGCCATCAAAGCTGTGCGCCGGGTCGAAGTCCTTCACAATCGTGAGTCCACTCGCTGGCAGCGTTCAGCGCAACCGAGTTTCATCCGTAGTTGGCGCGCAGCGTTACGTTTCGCGGGTCTCATCCGTCGTATGCAGTGACGACCGAATCGCGGACGTCGAACGACACACGAAGGACACGAACAATGACCTCAGGGATGAAGACGATCCTCTATCCGGTGAAAGATCTCGCGGCAGCGAAACAGCTGTACGGAGCGCTGCTCGGCACAGAGCCGGTGATGGACCAGCCGTACTACGTTGGCTACAACGTCGACGGTCAAGACGTCGGGCTCGACCCGAACGGGCACAGCAGGGGTCTCGACGGACCGCTCGGGTACTGGCACGTGGATGACATTGCGTCGACCATCTCGGCGGTGCTTGCCGCCGGCGGCGAAAAGCACCACGACGTCACCGATGTCGGCGGCGGCAAACTTGTCGCCGCTGTCAAAGACGCCGATGGCAACGTGATCGGGTTGCTCCAACCGTGACCGCATGCGTGACCCCGCGCCGGTCGATCATGTCTCCTGTGGTGTCACCGGGTTCGAACCGGCGCCAGCAGAAGCCGGCCGGCGCGGAGGAAGCGCAACGCCCCGACCTCCGGATCCTGCGCACCGACGAGCGCTGTCAGCGACAGGACCGCACCGTTGAACGTGGTGGCGTTCCAGAACTCGCTCGGCGGCGCGGCGTTCCACGGCCCGACATACAGGTACGGCTCAGCGTGCCCCGCGTCGCCCGGCGACGCACCATAGTTCGCCCGGCGTGATTCGTCGGCGTCCTCGGTGTAGAACGCCTGGTCGAAGTGCTCGGGCCACAGGATCTGCGTCGAAGGATGGGCCTCCGGTATCTCCGCCGCGAACATCGCGAGCACCTCGGCAGTGAACCCGTACCACGCAGCGAGCACCTCGGCCGATCGTCGGTCGACAGACAGTGGTTCATCAGCATCGAACGTTGTCGCCGGCGGGTACAACTGCGCGGGGAACCCAGGTTCGATTCCGACGAACGCTGCGGCGGTGCCGATCGTCGTCAGCGATGCACGCCGCGAGCCGCCCGATTCATCGACCACGATCTCGTCCGCCTCGATACGGACTCGCACTCCACCGCCGAGTGTCGGCGTCGAGAACCCACCGGCGAAGGCCATCAGTCTGATCTCACCGTCGTCGACGTATCGAGCCTTCGCCACGACGTGCTCGGCAACCCGATGAAGTGCGTCTCTCGTCGCGACGAACGTGTCGAGGTCGTCGATCGGCAGCAAGGTCACCATGCCTGCCTTCTTACTTGATGGCCAACGCGTTGGGAGGACTTGCGACACCGTGCGGCACGTTGAGCGGCGCCGACACGAAGAGGCAGGTGTACCTGCCGTCCGCGGCGCAATCGTCGGCGAGCTTGGAGAGGTCGAACAGCTCACCGAGGGGAATGCCGAGCATCGGCAGCAGCAGCGAGTGGGCAAACACCTCGTGCATCAGCTCCGGATGGTTCGTCTTCACTTCGGCGATGCGAGCGGCGTCCTGCCCGGTGCCCGGCGGCCACACTTCGACGCTCGGGTTGTCGGCCGCGATCGCGGCGATGTGGAGATCCCACAAGAACTCCGCGGTGCGCTCCCCCGACGGCAGGCCGGGTGCCTTCAGCCGCGCCCGGTCGGCAATCGTCACCCGCATCGCCGCGTCCGTCGACGACTCGTACCACTCCGTCCAACCGGTGCGCATCAACAGCACGTCGCCGTGTTCCAATGGAGAGCCCTGTGATTCGAGCGTCGCGAGGATGTCCTCCGGTTCGATCACGTCCGATTCCGCATGTTGCAGCGGTCGCCCTTGCGCAGCACGCCAGCGACCGACGTCGCAGAGGACGGCCCGCCCGGCGATGCCGCGCCGAGCCCAGTGATCGACGCCGTGGTCTTCGTCGGCAACGCCGTCGTAGAAACCGTTGGGGATGTTCTTGATGTGCCGGAATCCATCCCATTGCGACGACGACTGCGTGTTCCATCCGTGCAGGACGTCGTCGTGTCCAGTCGGCCGGTTGATGACTTCGTGAGTGTGCTTGAGCCTGCCGAACATCGGCGGGTCCGGAAGGTCAGCGGACCAGTTGAGTGCGAACACCGCGCCGCGCTGCACCAACTGCGCGGCTGCAATCAACTTGTCAGCCGTCAGCAGATTGAGACAGCCGAAGTGATCGGGACCCGATTCGCTCATGAGACCCCAACTCGCGGGGAGTCCGTTCACTCTTGGCAGGTCGCGATACCGCGGCAGCGTCGTCATGGTCGCATCGTAGGTTCGTCGCCAGCGGCGTGACTTCGTGCGGACATCGGTGTCACTATGGCGGCCGTGACGAACCTCGTTGGCGGCGACGACTCGAAGCAACGTTGTGCATGGGGCGCCTCGACGGCCGACTACATCGCGTATCACGACACCGAGTGGGGCTTCGGTGTCGCCGACGACCACCGACTGTTCGAGAAGCTGTGCCTCGAGGGGTTTCAATCCGGCCTGTCATGGCTGACGATCCTGCGCAAGCGTGAAAACTTTCGCGCTGCGTTCGCCGGCTTCGATCCGCTCCTGGTTGCCGACTTCGACGGGGACGATGTCGACCGGTTGCTCGGCGACGCGGGAATCGTCCGGCACCAAGGGAAGATTCGATCGACGATCAACAACGCGTCACGCGCCCTCGAGCTGATCGACGAGTTCGGTTCCATCGCCAACTACATGTGGCCGCACGCGACGTTCGAAGGCCCGCCCACCGAGGTGCACGCCTCGACACCGGCATCTACCGCGATCTCGAAGGACCTCAAGCGTCGCGGATGGAGCTTCGTCGGCCCGACGACCGTCTACGCGTTCATGCAGGCGATGGGTCTCGTCAACGATCATGCCGCGGGTTGCTGGGTGCGCGAACCCTCCGAGCAAGCACGCCGTGAGGTCTATCGACAACATGGGAAGGGCAGTTCGCCATCATGACGGAGTTCGATCGCTTCGAGGCAATGAGCTTCGACTGTTACGGGACGCTGATCGATTGGGAGACCGGCATCGCCAATGCGCTACGACCGTGGGCCGACCGCAACGGTCTCGCGCTCAGCGACCAGGCGTTGATCGCGGCGCACGGTCGCCACGAGAGCCACGTCGAAAACGACATGCCCACCGCGCTGTATCCGGTGATCCTCGCCGACACGTTGCGCCGAATCGGTGATGCGCTCGGCGTTCCCGTCACCGAAGCCGATGCTGCGGCGTACGGAAGCTCGGTGAAGGATTGGCCCGCGTTTCCCGACACGGTGGCCGCACTTCGCCGCCTGAAGTCGCGGTTCAAGTTGATCATCCTCAGCAACATCGATCGCGGCTCGTTCGCCGCGACACTGCCGCGGCTCGGCGTCGACTTCGATGCGGTCGTCACCGCAGAAGACGTCGGTTCGTACAAACCCGAGATGGGACACTTCGAACGACTCTTCGAGGAGATCGCGACACTCGGTGTTCCGCGTGACCAGCTCGTGCACGTCGCTGAGAGCCTGTTCCACGATCACGAACCCGCGGCGCGGTTGTCGCTGCCGTCCGTCTGGATTCACCGTCGACATGAGCTCGGCGGTACCGGCGCCACGGCGACTCCAGCAGGCGACGTCTCGCCGACATGGACGTTCACGTCGATGGCCGAGTTCGCCGCAGCGGCCGTGCCGGAGTAGAGCGAGGCGAGCTCCGCCGCAAGCGCGGCCAACCGCTCGCGCACTGCTGTTGGCTCGACGACCTCCGCGAGCCGACCGAACCCTGCGAGCTCCGCCGCCACAGAGTTCTCGCTCTGGCTGCGGATCTCGACGTCGACCCGACCGTCGTCGATCGCCATCCCGATGCGCAGCCGCGTGCCGAAGATGTGCCGCAACCACAAGATCGCCTTCGGATCGATCAGTGCCCGCACGACGATCGGGGTCCGCACGGCCTCGACCTCGGTCGTGATCAAGCGCCATGCGTCGGCAAGCTGGAAACCATTCGGGCGGATCACGGGTTCGTCCGTCAGTTCGACCGACTGGATCCTGTCGACCCGAAACGTCCGCCGGCCGGCGTCGGTCTCGGCGACGAGGTACCACGAGCCACCTTTCGTCGCGAGGCCCAACGGGTGCACGGTGCGCGTGCTCGGGACACCGGCGCGAGCGACGTAACCGAGCACGATCTGACGGCCCGCGATGACGGCGCCCTGCACTGCGTCGAGATGGACGGGCTCAGCGCGTTCACCACCGTTGTCGCTCCAACCGGTCGAGTCGTGCACGACGGCCGCCGAGGCAGCTTCGGCGCGGGCCCGGAACGGCTCCGGGAGAGCCCGGACGAGCTTGCGCAGCGCGGCTCGGAGCTCCGGGGTTGTCGCTCGGGGACCGGCGAGGAGGAACAGTGCCTGGGCTTCGGCCGACGTCAGACCGCTGAGGTCCGTGCGCCCGTCGCCGAGCAGTCGCCATCCCCCATTCCGCCCCTGCATGGAGTACACGGGAAGTCCCGCGGCACCGAGCGAATCGAGGTCGCGACGCGCCGTGCGCTCCGACACTTCGAGCTCCGCCGCGACGTCCGCCGCCGTGACGTGACCCTTCGTCTGCAACATCAACAGGATCGCCACGAGACGGTCGGCACGCATGGCCCGATCTTTCCACGAAAACCGGACAGCCGATGGCCGGTTAAAGGGCGCACAGTTCGGGCATGGACACAACCACAATGACCCACGACACCAAGAACACCTCCACTGCGAACGCGCCCGATCCGCGGCCTCTGTTCGCCAAGGCGGTCGCCATCGCAGCACCGGTGATCGCCGGTGTGCACCGCGACCAACTGACACTGCAATCGCCTTGCGTCGAGTTCGACGTGAAGGGGCTGCTCGATCACCTGGTGTTCGTGTTGCATCGCGTCGCTGCGCTCGGTCGAGGCGACGAAGCGTTCGCCCCGAACTCGATGGCCGACGCGGTCATCGAGCACGACGACTACGCCGCCGACTGGATCGCTGCTGCAGCGTTGGTCGAGGAAGCGTGGTCGGACGACGCCACCCTGTCACACACCGTCGTGCTGCCGTGGGCGACGATGAGCGGTGCCGCGGTGCTCGCGATGTACGTCAGCGAGATCACGACCCACACGTGGGACGTGGCGATCGCAACGGGTCAACGGCCGGCATGGGACGACGACGTGTGCCGCCTCGCCCTCGACGCGATGCGGCGTGACCTTCCGATGGCGGATCGCACCCCGATGTGGGAGCAGTTCAAGGCGCACGCGCCAGCGAACTTCGAGTTCGATCCGCCGTTCGCAAACGCGATCGCGGTCGGCGCGGATGCACCGTTGATCGATCAACTCGTCGCATGGACAGGACGTCAGCCGTAACTCGTCGAGTGCCGACACGTTTCGAGTCCCGTCGCTATTGGGCGATGGACGTCGAGGTGCCCCACGTGTCGGACAGCACGTAGCCGGTCGGCCATGGATCATCGGCATCGAGGAAGTACTGATGCATGCCGGTGATCCAGGCGCGGCCGCGAATCGTGGCCTCGATGGCGGGATACGGACCGACCGTCGTCTCGCCGACGATCGTGCCGTGGAACTTCGAGTCGATGATCGACGAATGGGTCAGGCCGCCCCCGACCTCGAGGACGCCGCGGGCATGGAGCACTGCCATTCGAGCAGTTGTTCCGGTGCCGGTCGGTGACCGGTCTGATCGCCCTGGCGAGACGATGCACGTGTTGCGAGCGCTCACCCGCTTCCCCTCTCGAGACAGCGGACCGGCGAACTGGACGATGGACACGTTCGCGATGTCGGGAAGTTCGGGATGGGTGACCGGGTGTTGTTCGCGCGCTGCCGTGCGGATCTGCTCACCGAGGACCGCGAGGTCACGCGCTTCGTCGGGGACGATGTCGAATCCGAGCACAGCAGCATCCACGATCGCGTAGATCATTCCGCCATAGGCGATGTCGATGCTCATGCGCGGCGACCCCTCGACCTCGAGCGGCGCGTCGAGCGCGAAGACGAACGCCGGCACGTTCTTCAGCGTGACGGACACGCACTTGCCGTTCTTGCACTCGGCGACGATGTCGACCGGCCCAGCCGGCATGTCGAGACGAAATCGGGTCTCTGGTTCAGCCATCGGGATCACGCCGGTCTCGAGCAACACCGTCGCGATGCACATCGTGTTGGATCCGGACATCGGTGGATATTCGGTCGGCTCCATCACGATCGCGCCCGCCGCACAATCCGCACGAGTCGACGGCACGATCAGGTTG
>DASWRR010000449.1:0-7758 GCA_036403055.1 Ilumatobacteraceae bacterium
CGAGTTCGAGAAATGTCCCGTCACTCTCGTCGGCCTCGACGACCAACCATTCGCCACCGGTCCATTGCGCTCCCGTGCCCATGTCGGTGACGTCGCCACCGATGATGAACGAGGGCCGGGAACCGGCGGCCGCGAGGATCAGCATCAACATCGATGTCGTCGTGGTCTTGCCGTGCGTCCCCGCGACACCCAGCGACTTCGCCTGCGCGCAGATCGACGACAACATCCCGGCGCGTGACAGCACCGCGATGCCCGATCTCGCGGCTTCGTCGAGCTCGATGTTCTTCGAGGGAACGGCGGTCGACGCCGTGACCGCCGAGCAACCGTGGACGTGCCGACGATCGTGGCCGACATGGACGTCGACGCCTGCAGCACGAACACGTTCCAACACCGGCCGCTCGCGAATGTCGCTGCCACTGACATGGTGGCCCATCTCGGCGAGGACGATCGCAATTGCACTCATCCCAGGACCGCCGACGCCGACGACGTGAAGTCGTTGGGGCGTGGACAGATCGACCGGCGCCACGCGTCCGCCCGTCATCGCCCCGCCACCCGCTCGATCAGATCGACCAGCGCAGTGCCGCGGTGTCGCTGTCCGAGGTCGCTCGCTGCCGCCGACATCTCCGCGAGCCGATCCGGCGCGGACGAGAGATCGTCGATCTCGCCGACGAGGCGATCCACCGTGAGGTCGCGCTCCTCGATCAAGATCGCAGCGCGATGGTCGCTGAGCTCGCGGGCGTTGTCGACCTGATGGTTCTCGGCTGCTCCGGGCCATGGCACGATCAAGGATGGCATCCCGACGGTGGCCAGTTCGGCGATCGTCGCGGCACCCGCCCTGGTCATCATCAGGTCAGCTGCTGCATACACGAGCGGCATTCGGTCCTCGTATCCAAGCACTCGGTACATGATGCCCTGGCTGCCGTCGCGACCGGGCGCGGCAGTGACGAGATTGCGCTCGCCGACGACGTGATACACCGCGAGGTCAGCTCGATCCGCGAGACGCTCGACCGCCTGCGCCGTGGCGTCGTTGAGCCGCTGTGCGCCGAGCGACCCGCCGAACACGGCGACGACGAACCGGTCCGGCGGGAGCCCGAGCTCTTCGCGAGCGTGGGCGCGGTCGGCAAGTCGATCGACGGCGAGCACCTCTTGGCGCACCGGCGCGCCGGTGAGCTCCGCCCGCGGCAGCGGCGAACCCGCGAACGCGATGGCGCTGGCCGCGGCGCGACGAGCGACCAGCCTCGACACCAACCCTGGCCGCCGGTCGTAACTGACCACCACGACCGGCACACGACACAACAGCGCGCCGACCGTGGCCGGCACGCTGGCGTAGCCGCCCACGTTGACGACGACGTTCGGGCGCAGCGCTCGAATCAGCTTTCGCGCCTGCCATGTCGAGCGGACGAGCTTCGGCAGGAAGGCGAGGTTCCTCATCGACAACGAGCGTTGCAGGCCGACCACGTCGAAGAACGTGTGGCGATACTCCGTCTGCGGCAGCAGTCGACGTTCGACCCCGCGCGTCGCTCCGACGTAGTGGATGGCTGCACGGTCGTGGCCGCTCGCGACGAGCGCATCGGCAACGGCCAAGGCCGCGAGCACGTGTCCCGATGTGCCCCCACCCGTCACCACGGCGAAGGTGGTACCGGTGGAGCTCACGGCTCCGTCACCGCACGTTGCGAGCCACGTTGAGCAACAGGCCCGCCGCGGTCATGGTCACGAACAGCGAACTTCCGCCGGCCGAGAAGAACGGCAACGTCAGGCCCGTGACGGGCATCATGCCGGTCACGCCGCCGACGTTGATGATGGTCTGGACGACGAACCAGATCACGATGCCGCCGGCGAGCAGGCTCGCGAATCGGTCATGCGTCGCGAGGGCCACCTGGACGCCTGCGTAGGCGAGGATCAAGAACCCGCCGAGCACTGCGACGACGCCGATCATCCCGAGCTCCTCGGCAACGACCGCGAAGATGAAGTCGCTGTGCGCGAGTGGCAAGAAGTCGCCGAGCTTGCTCTTGCCCTGGCCGACTCCCTCCCCTGCCAGACCGCCCTGCGCCAGCGCGATCATCGCCTGGTACGTCTGGTAGCTGAGATGGTCCTTGTGCGCCGCGATGTCGAGGAACGCGGTGAACCGCGCCTGGCGTCGAGGACTCGACACGACGAACGCGAGCGCACCGATGGCGCCGGACGCGGCAGCAACTCCCATCGGCCGAAGCGGCGCGCCGGCGATGAACGCGATGACGAACACGATCGACGCGAGGACGATTGCCGACCCGAGGTCGCTCTGCACCAGGCACAGACCGGCGCCGATGATGGCGACGATCATGACCGGGATCAAGGTTCGCTTCGGTATGTGCATCTCGTCGCGGCGCTTGGCCAACAGGTTCGCGCAATAGAGCAGCACCGACAGCTTCAAGAACTCCGACGGTTGCAGCGACAACGGGCCGATCGCGACCCACGCGTTCGCATCGTTGACACGATCCCCGATGCCCGGGATGAACGGCAGCAACATCATCCCGCACGACAGGACGAGCGCAGGAAGGACGAGTCGTCGCCAGAAGTGGTACGGCACCCGCATCCCGATCCACAGACCGACGAGACCGAGCGCAGCCCACATCACCTGCTTGTTGAAGATGCGATACGGAGACTGACCCTGATGGAACTGGTTGATCGACGACGCCGACAGCACCATCACGAGTCCGAGCATGACGAAGACGGCGACGACGACCGCGATCGCGTAGAACGCGACGGTCGGCGGCGATTGCGGCTTCGACGCCTTGTGGGTCGGATGCCGGCGAAGCGCCGCCGCTCGCTCGAGCGCCTGCCGGCGCCGGTCGCCGATGACGGTGGTCGACGAGGTCATCGTGCACTCATCTCGAAGTGCTCGTGGACCAGCCGCTTGAAGTCCTCGCCACGCGCCGGGTAACCGCCGTCGGGGTACCAGTCGAAGCTGGCGCATCCGGGTGACAGCAGGACGACATCGCCCGGCTCGGCGAACGTCGCTGCGGCCGCGACCGCAGCGTTCATCGAGTCTGCTTGCTCGACAGGACACCAGCGGGCGAAGGCATCATGAATGATCGGCGCAGCTTCGCCGAGCGCGACGACGGCCTTGATCCTGGCGTGCTCCGTTGCGATCTCGCCGAGATCGAGACCCTTGTTGCGGCCACCGGCGAGCAGCACGACATGATCGAAGCCGCGGATCGCGGTGATCGCCGCGTGTGGCGTGGTCGCCTTCGAGTCGTTGTACCATCGCGCTCCGCCGAACTCACCGAGCGGCTCGATCCGGTGCGGCGGATGCTGGAACGTCGCCAATGCATCGGCAACTGCAGCGGGGCTCGCCAACCCGGACTCGATCGCGATGGCGGCCGCTGCGAGCGCGTTGGTGACGTCGTGCGGCAGATCACGCGTCATCGTCGTGCGGTCGGCGAAGGGGCCGGCTGGGCCCGTCAGCAACGATCCGTCGAGGCGATAGTCGGCGCCAGTCGTTCCGAACGTGAGATGCCGTCCGGGTGCGGTCGCGAGGTTGCGCATCACGACGGCATCGTCGACGAAACCGACCGCAACATCGTCGGGCCGGTTGTACTTCCACATCCGCGCCTTCGCGTGCTCGTAGGCCTCCATCGACACATGCCAGTTCTGATGGTCTGGCGCGAGGTTCAGCCAGACTGACGCCTCGCTGCGAAAGTGCTCCGTCCAGTTGAGCCGAAAGCTGCTGCACTCCACGACGAAGGCATCGACGTCGGTGTCCAATGCGGCGATCAACGGCAGTTCGGTGTTTCCTGCGGCGGCCGCCTTCAACCCGGCGCAACGCAGCATCGCCGCGGCCATCATCGTCGTGGTGGTCTTGCCGTCGGTGCCCGTCACCGCAAGCATCGGTCGAGGGCCGCCGGCGCGCTGCTGCTCCCACTCGTAGGCGAGGTCGATCTCGGTTCGGATCGGAACGCCGTGCCGCTGCGCCGCGACGATGACGGCATGCGTCTCCGGCAGGCCGGGCGCCGGGCACACCATGTCGACGGACGACACCAACGACTCGATCGTCGCCGCGTCCGGCCGGACGACGAGGTCGGCACCGACCGCCGCAGCCGCGGCGAACTTCGCATCGCTCGGTCCATCGTCGGCGATGACGACCCGCACGCCGCGATCGTGGAGCGCGTTCGCGACGGCCTCACCCGTGATCGCGATCCCGTAGACGAGCGCTGTCACGGTCACCGGTGCAGTTCCAATCGAGTGAAGTCACCGATGTAGATGGCGAGCGCAGTGGCAACGCAGACCCCGGCGATCAGCCAGAAGCGGATGATGACCGTGGTCTCCGGCCAACCCAGCAACTCGAAGTGGTGGTGGATCGGTGACATCCGGAAGAGGCGTCGCTTGCGACCGGATGCCTTGAACACACCCATCTGCACCGCAACGGAACCCGCTTCGAAGACGTTGATGCCGCAGATCAGCACGAGGAGGATCTGCGTGTCGGTGGTCAACGCCAGCAGCGCGAGCGCTGTGCCGATCGCCAACGCGCCGACGTCGCCCATGATGATGCGCGCCGGAGCCGCGTTGAACCACAAGAAGCCACCGCACGCGCCCGCGAAGGCCGCGGCGAGCACCGCGAGGTCGAGCGGGTTGACGACTCCCTTGCCCGCGACTCCGTAGATCTCCGGGTTACGGAACGCCCAGTAGGCGATGATGGTGAAGGCGAGGAAGCCGAGGAGCCCCGCTCCGGCGGCGAGCCCGTCGAGGCCGTCCGTGACGTTGACCGCGTTCGATGTGCTCCAGATCGTCACGCCGGCGAACACGACCCACACCGGCCACGGAACATGCCAGCCGGGCCAGTTGTAGCGGGTGAACGAGATCGTCTCGCTGACACCGGTCGCGGCGACGAGCCACCACGCGATGCCGATGGAGATCGCCAGCGTGACGTAGCTCTTCTTCTTCCAGAAGATGCCGCGGTTGTGGGCCTTGTTGACCTTGATGTAGTCGTCGAGGAAACCGATTGCCGACAGCACGAGGATGCCGATCCATGCGATCGCCGCCTGGTTCGAGAAGACCAAACCGTGGCGGAAGTGAGCAACCACCCAGCCGAGGAACGCCGACACGACGATTGCGAGCCCGCCCATCGTCGGAGTCCCCTGCTTGTGCATGTGGTGATCGGGCCCGCGATCCTCCTTGCCGAGGATCGGTTGGCCCTTGCCACGACCGCGGAAGAACGTGATGAGGTACCTCGTGCCGGCCAACGAGAAGATCATCGCGATCGTCCCGGCGATCATCACTGCGATCATCGGAGCGACCCCAGGATCGCACGGGCGACTGCCCGATCGTCGAACGGCAGCACCTGGTCACCGATGGTCTGCGTCTGCTCGTGACCCTTTCCGGCGATGAGAACGACGTCTCCCGGGACCGCTCGGCGTATGGCGATCTCTATGGCCCGTCGGCGATCTGGTTCCATCACAACGCGGCCACGGTAGTCGGGGGTGACCCCCTCCATCGTGGCATTGATGATCGCGAGCGGGTCCTCCGATCGCGGGTTGTCAGACGTCACCACGACGTGGTCGGCCATTCGAGATGCAACCGCACCCATCAGCGGACGCTTGTCGCGGTCACGGTCTCCGCCGCATCCGAACACGACGATGACGGACCCGTCGCCCACCGCACGGCGGGCCGCGCCGATCGCCTTCTCGAGGCCGTCGGGCGTGTGCGCGTAGTCGACGATGAGCGCGAACGGTTGCCCGGCGTCCACCGCCTCGAATCTTCCCGGCACCGGTGGAACCTGCACGAGACCGCGCGCGATCGCGTCGGTCGCGACGCCGAGCCGCGCGCACGCCGTCGCTGCGGCAAGGCTGTTCATCACGTTGAAGTCGCCGCCGAGTGGCACCTCGATGCGACGACCTCTCCACAGGTAGCTGTGCGATGTCGCGGAGACGACGACATCGGAAACATCGGCAGCGCCGAATCCTTCGATCGGTATCGCTCCCACGTCCATCAGCAATCGTCCGTGCGGATCGTCGACGTTCACGACCCCGGCGTCGGCGAGGTCGGGCTGGAACAGCTTCGCCTTGGCAGCGAAGTAACGCTCCTCGGTCCCGTGGAGATCGAGGTGGTCGCGGCCGAGGTTTGTGAACACGGCGACGTCGAAGTGGCATCCAGCGACGCGCTGCAGTTCCAGTGCATGCGACGACACCTCCATGACGACATCGGTCACGCCGTCGTCTGCGAACGCCGCAAGTTGTCGTTGGAGATCAGGCGACTCCGGGGTCGTGTGTGCTCCCGTCAACGTGCCGATCGTGCCGGCTCGCCGCCCGTCGGCCTCCAAGATCGACGCGATCAAGTTCGTCGTCGTCGTCTTGCCGTTCGTTCCGGTGACGCCCATCATCGTCAGCCGCCGACTCGGATGATCGAAGAAGCTCGCCGCCAGCAGGCCCATCGCCGGGCGCGTATCCGCAACGACGAGTTGAGGGAGGTCGACGTCCAACCGATGATCGACCAGCAAGGCGACCGCGCCCGCTTCGCGAGCGCTCGCCGCAAACGTGTGCCCATCGATGTGGCCACCGCGCACGCAACAGAACAGCGAGCCGGCCTGGACGCGACGGGAGTCGAAGTCGACGGAGGTGATCTCGACGCTCTCGTCGCCGAGCAACTGCAAACCACGTACTCCGGCCTGCTCGACGACCTCGCGCAGCAAGCGGAACATCGACGTCATCCCGGACTGTCTTGGCAGCCGCTGTCGTTCGGTGTCGGGCTGACCCGCAACTCGTGCATCGCCATCGTTGCGAGGGTGGAGAACAGCGGACCGGCGGCCTTGCCGCCGAGGTGGTCCTGATTGGACGGATCGGGACGATCGATCGAGACGAGGATCGTGACCTGCGGGTTGTCGGCCGGGAAGTAGCCGACGAAGGTCGAGTAGTACTCCTTGGTGCCGTCGTCGGCTTGATAGTCGGTGTTGGCCGGGGGGTTCGTCTCACCGGACGGGGCGGTCGTCGTCGTGGTCGCCGCGGGCGCCGTCGGCGCAGCGGCCGGCGCGTTCGGATCGACGGCGGGCTTCAACAACGCGGTACCGGTCTTGCCCGCGACCGACATGCCAGGGACCTTCGCATACTTCGCGGTTCCATAGCAGACGACGTCTTTCATCATCGACGTCATTGTGGTCGCTGTTTCCGGCGTGACGACCTCGTGCGACGGCGACGGCGGCGCGGCATGCGTCTGACCCTTCGCATCGATCGTCGACAGGACGAGGCGCGGCGCGACGTAGACCCCGTGGTTGGCGATCGTGTTGACGGCTGCCGCGAGTTGCAGCGAGGTCGCCGCGTAGCCGTAGCCGTATCGCGGCGTGACCTTCTCGGTCGCTTGCCAGTCGGCGGCCGGCTTCATGATGCCGGAGCTCTCGTCAGGCAGCCCGAGACCGGTCGTCGAGCCGAACCCGAACGCGTGGAGGTAGCTTCCGAACTTCAGCGTGCCAAGACCTTCGGTGATGAGGACCGTCCCGATGTTCGACGAGTGCACGATGATGTCGCGCAGCGTCATCGGCTCTTCGTTGTGCGGCTCGGCGTCGCGGATCTTGAACTTCCACTTCTCGTCGCTCTTGTTGACGGGCCGGTACACGAGAAAGCCGGGCACGTTGATCGTCGTGTCGGGCGTCGCGAGACCCTCGTTCACCGCAGCCGACAGGCTGAACACCTTCGCGACCGACCCAGGTTCGTGCGGCTCGGTGGCGGCAAGATCCGCCGACGTGATCTCGGGCTTCCCGTCGCTGTTACGGCGGACGTTGGCGACGGCGTA
>DASWRR010000450.1:0-3512 GCA_036403055.1 Ilumatobacteraceae bacterium
CACCGGCGGCATCACGCGGCGGGCAGCCGGTGCGCGAGGCGCTTCGATTCGTGCGCCACAACCGACGCCTGCTCGTGATCTTCCTCGTGTTCACGGTGATCGGCACGTTCGCCTTCAACTACGGCGTATCGCTGCTGAAGCTCGCGGACCTCAGGTTCGGCAACAAGCAACTGTTCGGATGGTTGCTGGCCGCGACGAGCGTCGGCAGCCTCGTGGGTTCGCTGATGACCGCAGCGCGTCCGCGCGTCGGATCGGCGTGGTTCTTCGGCGCGGCAATCGTGCTCGGCGTCAGCGGTTTCGGCGTGGCGTGGGCGCCCTCGATCTGGATCGCCTACCTCGTCAGCATCCCGTTGGGTGCCGGTGGCGCGGCGTTCATTGCCGCGCTCAATGCGATCTCGCAGCAGGAGAGCCCGTCCGACATGCGCGGCCGCCTGCTGGCACTCGGTGCCGTGGCGTTCCTGGGAACGACGCCGATCGGGGCGCCGATCACCGGCTGGGTCGCCGACCACATCAGCGCGGAGTGGAGCCTCGGGTACGGAAGCGTCGTCGCGTTGCTCTGCGTCGGTGTCGGCATCGCCGCGAGACGCCGGTCAATGGGCGCGGATGTTCCAGCCGGTGATGACGTAGTCACCACGCTTGTCGGAGACGATCCCTATGGAGGCGGCATCGTTCTGCAGGACGGCAGCGGATTCGGGCGGCAGGCCGACTAGCCGAGTCGTCAGCACGCGGCTGAGATGCCCGTGAGTGAACACGATCGCGGTTCGACCCGCCGCCGTGCGCTCCAGCTTGGCGATGAACGCGTCGCAGCGCGACACGACTTGGTGCAGCGTCTCACCGCCGGGGCAGCCGTCCTTGAACAGCTCCCATCCCGGATGGCGTTCGTCGATCTCTGCGGACGTCAGGCCTTCGTAGTCGCCGTAGTCGTATTCCATCAGCGCGTCGACGACGGTCGCCTCGACACCGGGCACAGCACGCCGAGCCGTTTCGCGCGCTCGCTCCAACGGGCTCGTGAACACGACGGGCAACGCGCCGAGCGACAACGTCGCGAGCAGGGGTGGCAACCGGTCGGCTTGGTGGCGACCCTTCTCGGTCAGCGGCAGGTCCGTCCGCCCCGTGTGACGACCGCTCTCGGACCACTCCGTTGCACCGTGACGCACGAGGAGGATCAGCGATGGACCGCTAACTGCAGGATCGGACACGAGCGCACACCGTAGGCCAGACTGCCGCCCGTATGCGGTGTGTCGTGATGTGGTTCCGGCGTGACCTCCGGCTCGGCGATCATCCCGCGCTGCACGCGGCTGTCGCCACAGGTTTGCCCGTGGTCCCGCTGTTCGTCGTCGACCCGGCGTTCGCCGGATCGGGCGCGCCGCGCCGCGCCTACATGACCGAGGCACTGCGCAGTCTTGATCGGTCCATCGACGGAGCGCTCGTGTACCGAGTCGGCGACCCGACGATCGTGGTGCCACGCCTTGCCGCAGAGGTGGGCGCCGAGGCCGTCTTCGTCAGTCGAGACTTCGGATCGTACGGACGTCGACGCGACTCGGTGGTCGCCGAACGGCTGCGCGCCGACGGTCGAAGTCTCTTGGGACGCGGTTCGCCGTATGCCGTCGAGCCCGGTTCGATCGTGAAGGACGATGGCACGCCGTACGCGATGTTCACACCGTTCCTGAAACGATGGCGCACTGCGAACGTCGCGGCACCGCTCGATGAACCCAACATCGAATGGCTCGGTGCCCCGACGATCCAGTGCGATGGCCCACCGGCGGACGTCGACGCCAGCTTTCAACTTGCCGATGTCGGCGAGGTCGCAGCCCGCTCACGTTGGTCGCGGTTCGCCGCCGGCCCGCTGCATGTGTACGACGAACAACGCAACCTTCCTGCGAACGACGCGAGCAGCCACATGTCCGCCGATCTCCGATGGGGCGTGGTGCATCCGCGACAACTGATGGCCGACCTCGCGCCGACCAAGGCGGAGACCGTCTTCGCGTCGGAGCTCGCGTGGCGCGACTTCTACGCCGACCTCGTCCATCGCCGTCCGGAGTCCTTGAGAGAGAACCTCGACCGCAGGATGGACGCCGTGCAGGTCGACACCGATCAGCGCGCCCGCGACCGATTTTCGATGTGGTGCGCCGGTCGAACCGGGTACTCGATCGTCGACGCCGGGATGCGTCAGTTGCTCGCGATCGGTTGGATGCACAACCGCGTCCGCATGATCGCTGCCAGCTTCCTCGTCAAGGATCTGCACCTGCCGTGGCAGTGGGGCGCCCGGCACTTCATGAACCATCTCGTGGACGGCGACGCCGCGTCGAACGCTCACGGCTGGCAGTGGGCCGCCGGCACCGGCACGGACGCGGCGCCGTACTACCGCGTCTTCAACCCGACGACGCAAGCCGAACGGTTCGACCCGGACGGCGAGTTCGCGCGGCGATGGATCCCGGAGTTCGGCGGTCCTGCGTATCCTTCACCCATGGTGGATCATGCGGCGGAGCGCATCGAGGCGTTGCGTCGATACCGGCTCGTCGCCGCTAGCAGTCGATAACCTGGAGTGCCAGATGCTCGACGAACGTAAGACCTCCATTCTCCGGGCCGTCGTACAGGAGTACATCACCACGGCCCAGCCGGTGGGCTCCACCCACATCGCCGATCTCCCGAGCGTGCGCGTCAGTTCCGCAACTGTTCGCAACGAGATGGCGGTGCTCGAGCAGGAGGGCTACCTCGCCCAGCCGCACACCTCTGCCGGCAGAGTGCCGACGGACAAGGGCTATCGGTTCTTCGTCGACCACATCACCACGCCCGGGCGGCTCGATTCGGTGGCGACCCAGCGGGTCGGCACCTTCTTCGACACAGCGCACGGCCGGCTCGAAGAGCTCCTCCATCAGACCACCAACTTGCTCGCGCAGGTCACGCAACACGCCGCTGTCGTCGTCGGGCCGCGTGCCGAACTGGCGACCGTGCGGTCGGTGCAGATCGTGGGGCTGTCGCCGCGACACGCGCTGGTGGTCGCTGTGTTCAGCAACGGCACCATCGACAGCCAGACGATCGATCTCGAGGTGGACACCACCGATCTGCGGATCGCGGCCGCGTCCGCGCACCTGCAGGCGATGATGGTCGGCCGCTCCATCGACCTGGCCGACGAAACTCATCCGTCTGGTGACCCTGCAGTGGACGCATTGTGTGCAACGGCACTCGACGCCCTTCGACAGGGCACCAACGACGAATCGGTTTTCGTGGGCGGCGCTTCTTCGATGGCGCGAGCGTTCGATGCGGTCGACACGGTCCGCAACGTCCTGCGCACTCTCGAGCAGCAGTACGTCGTCGTCTCGCTCGTTCGCGACATCCTCGATCGAGGCCTCACGGTCGCGATCGGCGCAGAGCACGGTGTCGAACCGCTTGCGGTGTGCTCGGTGGTGGTCGCGCCGGTGATGGTCGAAGGCGATCAAGTCGGCACGATCGGCATCCTCGGGCCGACCCGGATGGACTACCCGCAGGCGCTCGCGACGGTCGAGGTCGTC
>DASWRR010000451.1:0-5568 GCA_036403055.1 Ilumatobacteraceae bacterium
CCGAGGTCGCATTGCTGAGCGCGCAGACCCAACGGACGTTCGGCGTCGTCGTCACGGATGTCGACGATCGCGGGGCGCGCGTCCAGTTCTGCGACCTCCCGGTCGTGTCGCGCATTGATGCCCACAACGTCGAGCCCGGGACCGATCTCCGAGTGCGGATCGCGTCGACGGACATTGCCACCCGAACGGTGAAACTCGAACGTGTTGCGTGATCAACCCGGCGACACCGCGTAGATCGGACCCGCACCGGTCACTACGTACAGCTCACCGTTCGGCCCCTCGCTGATCGCCGTGACGTTCACCGTCTTCGCCAGTGTCACCTGCTTGGCAACGGCACGGTCGACGATCTGCAACGCGCGCACCTGGCCGCTGCAGTAGTCGGCGAACACGTACCACCCGGCGAGTGCCGGAATCGCTGCACCGCGATACAACGCACTCCCGCTGATCGAGCAGTCCTGCCCGACGTGTTCGTACTCGTGAACAGGCGCCGTCACGCCCTCGGCGGATTGATCCTTGTTGTAGACGTGATTGCCCTCCATCGCGCTCCAACCGAAGTTCAGGGCGCGTCCACCGCCATCAGCGGCCCACCCGACGTCGACCTCCTCCCACTGGTTCTGACCGACGTCGGCGATCCACAGATCGCCGCTGGCCCTGTCGAAGCTGAACCGCCACGGATTGCGCAGCCCGATCGACCAGATCTCAGGTCGAGCGCCGTCGACACCGACGAACGGGTTGTCCGCCGGCACGGTGTACGCGGCACCCGCCGCGGCGTGCGGGTCGATGCGCAAGATCTTGCCGAGCCACTCCCGCGTGTTGAGGGCGCGGCGGTCGGGGTCGCCGGCGGAACCGCCGTCGCCCGTGCCGATGTACAGCATGTTGTCCGGACCGAACACGACGTCGCCACCGTTGTGGTTCGGGTACGGCTGATCGAAGCCGAGCACCTCTCGACGCGTCGAGGTATCGAAGGTGCCATCTGACCGGACCGCGTATTCGTCGATCCTCGTGTTGCCGTCGTTGTTGGTGTAGTCGACGTAGGCGAGCTTTCCGTCTTTGGTGATGGCGAGCCCGAGCAACCCGCGCTCGCCATCGGCACTTGTTCGATCGGTCATGTCGAGGGCGATCGGGCCCGGTTGGCCGTTGTCCATGATCACGACCTTGCCGTCCTGCTCGACGACGTACGTCGTGCCGTCGCTCGGCCGCCAGGAGACGTCGACAGGCTGGTTGAACTTACCGAGTTGCGTCAGCGTCACCTGCGGGTCCCCGAGTGGCGCGCCGGTCGTGACAGAGGTGGCGGACGAGGCGGTCGTGTTGGCCGTCGCGCCGGATGTGCTGACGGTCGTGTTGACGGTTGTCGGCTCCGACGTTGACGCGGATGGTGCGGTGGACCCAGCGGCGCCAGCTGCCGTCGCCGACGAGGCCGTCTGGTCCTTCGAATCCGACGAGCACGCGGTGGCGAGGATCACGAGCGTTGCAACCGAACCGAACCACATCGATCGGCGGTTCATCTCGTTCCGATCCTCGCCAGACCTTCTTGCACGACGGTCACTGCCAAGGTCCCGTCGCGCGTGAAGATCGCACCACCAGCGAGACCTCTTCCGGCCGTCGTCGACAACGCCTTCTGGTCGTACAGCAACCAGTCGTCGGCGCGGAACGAGCGATGGAACCACATCGCATGATCGAGGCTCGCCATCTGCATTCCGGGGCTGTCCCACGACAGACCGAACGGCAGCACGGTCGTGTCGAGCAGCGTCATGTCGCTTGCGTACGTGACGATGCACGCATGCAGGATCGGGTCGTCGGCGAGCTTGCCGTCGGCTCGCATCCAGACACGTTGACCGTCCGCCGGGTTGTCCTGCCGGTTGAACGGGTCGCGGTCGATGTAGCGGACGTCGATGGGGCGTGGCCGGTCGTACCACACGCCCATCCGCTCCTTGTACGGCGCCATTCGAGTCTTGAAGTCCGGCAAGGATTCGGGGTCGGGTACATCGAGCGGCATCGCGAGCTGGTGGTCAGGTCCGCTCTCGTCGACGTGGAAGCTGGCCTGCAGGTTGAAGATCGGCTTGCCGTGCTGAATCGCGACGACGCGCCGTGTGGTGAAGCTGCGGCCGTCGCGAATGCGATCGACGTCGTACAGGATCGGCACGAGCGGGTCGCCAGGTCGAAGGAAGTACGCATGCAGCGAGTGCACTCGGCGTCCGGGGTCGTCGATCGTGCGCGTTGCGGCGACCAGTGCCTGCCCCGCGACCTGTCCGCCGAAGACACGCTGACGGCTCTCGTCCGGCGATCGTCCTCGAAAGATGTTCACCTCGATCGCCTCGAGGTCGAGCAGCTTGACGAGATCGTCGAGTGCAGTCATTCCCGTCATCCTTGCGCAGCGCCGTTGGTAGTTCCTGATCGGCACGTTGACGGGTCGATCGGCGCGAGCAGATACAACTGCCCTCCGCCAACCGACGTCTCGAGATGGAGATCGACGATCGCGGCGAGGTCGGGCCGCCGCTGCTGTGGAGTCGTGCCTGCGTTCTGCAAGCTGTCGAACCAAGCCAGGTGCGCACGTCCGGAACACGCCTCGTCCAGCGTGTGCCTCGCATCCAGCGGGTAGTGACTGTTGCCGGGTCGCGGCGTCGTGAATCCCATCAGCGTCGGTTCACGATGCGTGAACCACCACACGCGTTGGGGGCTGTTCGTGAGGATCGTCGCGTCTGCGGGCAACGCATCGATCGCGTCGTACAGCCGCGGCGCGAACTGCGGTCTGTAGCCCGCTCCTCCTGGCGCGAGATCGGGGAACCGGGCGGCGAACGCCACACCTTGATACATCCACCAACCGAGTAGCACTGTCGCGAGGACTGCGATCGTCGGTCGGATCAGGATGCGATCGGCCACGACGCACGCGAAGTAGATCACAGGGATGACCATCGGTGACATCACGCGCAGCTCGATGTCGTTCGCGGTGATCCGCCGGGCAACGATCGGGACGACGAACGACGTCAACGCGAACGCGGCCATTGCGATGTCGAGCGCGCTTCCGCGGCTGCTGCGCAATGCGAACACGATCGCGACGACAAGCGCGATCACGATCACTTCGCCGATCCGCGCCTTGGCGGATTCGGACCATCCATCGCCGGCGATGATGTGGCCGGTCCCGATGAACGCCAGACGGATCGTCCGGCTGAGCGCCTCAGCAGCGCCTCCCTCGAACCGCGGCCCGAGTGGCTGCCCGGTTTCGACGAGGTTGCGCACCACCCACACGGCACTGATCCCGGCGGCAGTCCCGACGAAGGCTCCGACATGTTGAAACGTCGCCCGACGTCCGTTTCGCCACGACAGCGCGACGACGAAGACCGCACCGCTCGCCACCAAACCGATTCCGGCGTAGCGCGTGAGGAACCCGACACCAGCGAGCAGGCCGCCGATCGCGCACGTCTTCGTCGTCAGCGGAGCGCGTGCTAACACCACCAGCGTTCCCAACGCGATCGCCGCATAGGGCGCCTCGCTCCACACGACGGAGGCCATACGCACGAAGCCCTCGCCCGCCGCAAACGCGAACCCGCCGGCAAGTGCAATGGACGGGCGCACTCTGGTGCGCAACGCCGACGCGATCAGTGCGCTCGCGGCCGCGATCGAGAGAATTCCGATCAGCGTCGCCCACACGAGGCTGCGTCCGCCCGGCGACAGCAGCAGGGGATAGATCGGCCCGAAGACGGCCAGTGGCTTGTTCGTGAAATCGGTCAGACCCTGTCCGGCGCGAACGTGACGCGCGGCAGACAGGTACGTGATGGAATCGGGCGACAACAACGGATCGTCGCGAGTCGCGATGGCGACCAGCGCCGCGCCGACCAGCGAGGGAATGCACATCGCCCACATCGGCAGCCGCTGCACCGTGTCGCTGGGCTCCGTCCCGATCAGAAGTCGCCGGCTCGACGTGATCGCGACGTTGGACACCTGCCGATTATGGTGCGCCGGGTGCCCGCATCACCGCTCAGCCCGAGCATTCGGGAGCGAGCAATCGCGGCAAAAGGGTTCATGCCGACGGCGGAAGGTGACGCGCTGTACGACGCAGCAGTGGCGGCGGCGTGCGAGCTCGAGGGCAAACCGATGGTCGAGATCGGTTCGTACTGCGGCAAGTCGACCCTCTGGCTCGGTGCCGCGGCGCGCGCCGCAGGAACCGTTCTGTTCGCTGTCGACCATCACCGTGGCAGCGACGAGAACCAAGCGGGCTGGGAGCATCACGATCCGACGGTGGTCGACGAACGCACGGGTCGGATGGACACGCTTCCGATCTTTCGCTCGGCCATCCACGATGCTGGTCTCGAGGACGTGGTGATCGCGATCGTCGGGGAGTCGCACACGATTGCCCGTCATTGGACGACGCCGGCGTCGTTTCTGTTCATCGACGGTGGACATGGTGAGGAGCCGGCGCGTCGCGACTACGAGGGTTGGTCCCGGCACGTTGCCGCCGGCGGCACCCTTGCGATCCACGACGTCTTTCCCGACCCAGCCGATGGCGGCCGTCCGCCGTACGAGCAGATCTACCTGCCCGCGATCCGTAGCGAGTTGTTCGTCGAGATCAGCGCGGTCGGCAGCCTTCGACTGCTACGTCGAACCGCGGACTAACCGAACTTCACGCCCTGCGCCAACGGAAGTTCGTTGGAGTAGTTGATCGTGTTGGTGGCCCGGCGCATGTACGCCTTCCACGCATCGCTCCCACTTTCGCGTCCTCCGCCGGTTGCCTTCTCGCCACCGAACGCTCCACCGATCTCGGCACCGCTCGGGCCGATGTTGACGTTCGCGATACCGCAGTCGCTGCCGTCTGCTGCGCAGAACCGTTCGGCCTCGCGGACGTCCGTCGTGAAGATGCTGCTCGCCAAACCTTGCGGCACACCGTTCTGCAGCCCGAGCGCCTCATCGAAGTCGTCGTAACCGAGCACGTACAGCAACGGGGCGAACGTCTCGGTCGCGACGATGTCGGTCTGCTTCGGCATCGTCACGATCGTCGGGCGGACATATGCCGCGTCCGGTGCGTCGTCGGCGAGCATGCGCTCACCGCCGACCGTGACCTTGCCGCCGTCAGCGACAGCGGCGTCGATCGCAGCCTGCATCCGCTCGAGTGCGAGTGGTGTGATGAGCGGGCCGACCAACGTGTCGGGCTCGAGCGGGCTGCCGATCGGCAATGTCGCGTATGCGTTGGACATGCGTTCGACGACTTCATCGATGCGCGAGTGGTGGACGATCGCGCGCCGGAGGGAGGTGCATCGCTGGCCCGCAGTGCCGGCAGCCGCGAACGTCATCCCGCGCACCACGAGTTCGATGTCGGCCGACGGCGTCACGATCGCTGCGTTGTTGCCGCCGAGTTCGAGGATGCTTCGCCCGAACCGTCCGGCGACCACGCCGGCCACCTGTTGGCCCATCCGCGTCGATCCCGTCGCGCTGACGAGTGGAACGCCGGGATGAGCGACCAAGGCGGCGCCGACGTCCGCCCCGCCGAGCACGACCTGGCTGAGGTTGGACGGCGCGCCGACCGCCGTCGCCGCCTGGTCGAACAATGCGTTGGTTGCGATCGCGGTCAGCGGA
>DASWRR010000452.1:0-9613 GCA_036403055.1 Ilumatobacteraceae bacterium
AGACACGAGGGCTTGCGCAAGGACGACCATCTGCTGTTCACCGCCCGAGAGCGACCTACCTTGGATGCCCCAACGCTTCTCGAGCTCGGGGAACAACGACAGCGTGTACGCCAGACCGTCGGTCGCGGCCCGTTTGCCGAGCGAATAAGTAGCGACTTTGAGGTTCTCCTCCACCGTCAGTTGCGGAAGGAGCCGGCGACCCTCCGGCACCACCGACACGCCAGCGGCGCGGATCTTCTCGGGACGCTGGTTGGCAAGGTTCTTGCCGTCGAGGTTGATCCACCCCTTGGTGACACGCGCTAGCCCGGCACAAGCCAGCGCGAGGCTGGACTTGCCCGCGCCGTTGGGTCCGAGAATCGTGGTGACTTCGCCGGGTGGTACCTCGATGACGACATCGTGCACGACGTTGCGTGGTCCACGCGCAACCGAAACAGTGTCGATGGACAGCGTGCTCAAATTGCGACCTCTTCAGTTCCGAGGTATGCCCTCATGACGTTGGGATCGCGGAGCACCTGCGAGGTGGGACCGGATGCCAGCAACCGACCGAAGTCGAGCACCGCAGTCCAGTCGCAGCACGCCTGCACCAGGCTCATGTCGTGATCGACCAGGATCACCGTTGCGCCGATCCGTTCCGGGATGCTGCGGATGATCCGCCCGAGAAGCGCTGTCTCTTCGTCGGGCAATCCGGCCGCAGGTTCGTCGAGCAGCACCAGCTTCGGCTGACCGACTACCGCACGGGCTACTTCGATGAATCGACGCTCCTTCGCACCGAGCGTGCGAACGATCTGCGGGGCCACGTCCGTGAGACCCACGAAGTCGAGTGCCTCGTCGACCGCTGCGGTGCGGCCGGCTTTGCCACGAGTGTCCGAGTGCTCGTAGACGGTCGCGACGTTGTCGAACACGGTCAGCTTCTCGATGGCCTGCTCGGTTTGGAAGGTACGCCGCAACCCCCAACGCGCCCGCTTGAAACTCGGGAGCGCCAACAGGTCTTGACCCATCGCGTCGATACGACCGGCGCGCGGTCGCACGAACCCGGACAGGACGTTGAAGAACGTCGTCTTGCCTGCGCCGTTGGGACCGATGAGACCGCAGGTTCCTTCGGGGAACTCAACGGTCATCTGATCGAGCGAGACGACACCCCCGAAGTTCACCGACAGTGATTGGACGTCGATCACGCTTCGATGCCCTTCTTCTCCGCTGCCTTCGTGCTCTGGATCAGGTTGACGAGCAATCCGAAGCCGAACAATGAAAGAGAGAATCGCGTCCAGAACTGATGACCGATCACGTTCTGTGTCAGGAACTTGAGCAGGCACGTGGCGAAGAACGCGCCGAGGAGACCGCCCCAGAGGCTGTAGATGCCACCCATGATCACCACGGCGATCAGGAAGATCGCTGCTTGGCGATTGAAGGCATCGACGCCGATGCCCTTTGGCACGGTCCCAGCGAACAAACCACCGGCAACACCCGCCATGAAGGCGGCAAGGGCGAACGCCCACAGCTTGTACCGGGTCACATCGATGCCTGCGGCGAGTGCAGCTGCCTCGCTCTGTCGGATCGACGCCCACGCCCGACCCGGCTTTCGGGACAGGACGAATGAAGCGAGCATGAACATCGCGAACGCGCCGACGACGATGAAGCGGTAGTAGGCGGTGTCTGTGCCTGCGAATGACGGGCGCCGAGTCGGTCGGATGTCGCTGAGCGTCTCGACGATGCCTCTGAACCCACCTCCACCATTGGGGAACTTGATCGAGGCGAGAACGATCTCGACACCGGCAGCGAGCATAAGGGTGACCAACGCAAGATAAAGGCCACTGACTCGCAACGCCGGCAGACCGATCAGCACGCCGATCACTGCGGCGACCAGACCCCCGATGATCAGCAGCACCGGAAACGGGAGCGATGTTGCGAACGAGAGTCGAATGGTGACCCAACAGCCGATGCCATACGACGCAACTTGGCCGAGTGACACCAGACCGACTCGGCCGTACAACAGACCCGCGCTGGCGCAGACGATGGAGAACACGCCCATCTGCGTGAAGTTCGAGATCCAGAACGAATCGAAGAAGGCAGGAATGGCGAACAAGCCAACCGCCAGCACGACGACGACAGCTGCTGGTTCGAACCACGGGTTGCCCATGACCTTGGCGACCGCGGGCACCTTGGGAGCCGCGTCCACCAGCGCAGGCGAATCGTCGAGCGCGGTCATCGCAGCTCCCGACCCGAGAGCGTGATCGTGCGCCTGCGGCTGATCCACACGATGGCCACGACTGCAACCAAGAAGGGCGTCGTCTTGCGGTACTCACCCATGAATTGCAATGAGCCGCGGAATGGCGTGAGCACGGCCTCGATCACACCGATGACCATGCTCGCAAAGAATGTGACGGGAAGGGAACGGAACTGTCCCACGATTGCACCGCCGAGCGCGCCCACAACGAACCACGTCAGGGTTCCCTGGTCGAGGCTCTTGAACAACGGTGGTAGCAACAAGAACACGCACCCGCAGATCACCCCTGAACCGAGCCACGCCAAAGCCTCCACTCGGCGGATCGGGACACCGAGCAGCGAGGACACCTCGCGATCGTTCGCGATCGCCCGCATTGCGGTGCCGGTAGCGGTCGACTTGAGGAAGACACTGACCACGACAACCACCAAGATTGCGAAACCCAATGCGAACAGCTGCGTAGTCGTGACCACGCCGCCGGCAACAGTGAACTTCTTGCTCGGCAGCACGATCGCCCGCGGCTTGGACGTGTCCCAGCGCTCCTTCATGATCCCGAGGAGGAACAACGCGACGCCGACCATTCCAAGCGATTTGACGAGCGGATCTCGGCGGGCGAGCTTCGGCGCGATCCACATTCCGTAGAGCAGCGTGATGGCGGCACAGATCAGCACAAGGGCGGGATACGCGAGGATCCTCAAACCGTGCACGATCGGCGTCGGTTTGCTCAAGCTGCCGCCGAGGAGAGACCACGCGATGTGAGCCCCCATGCAACCGATGGCACCAAAAGCCAAATTCACAACTCCGGTGGTCCGGTACAGGACGACGAGTCCTGTACCGGTCACCGCATACATGGCCCCAAAGGCCAGTCCCTGAATGATGTAGGGCCAAAATTCACCAAGACCTGGCATAGTCGAGTTCTATTCCTTTGGATGTGTACTCGTAGGCCGGAGGCCGATCACGGCGTGTTGAGCCCTTGGTCCTTCTCGGCCGCACGAACGGCGGTGAGGATGGGCTCGACTTCTGCGATCTTGAAGCAGTCCTTGTCGAGAACCATCGTGTCGGTGCCGTTCGGTACGACGTTGTAGTCCCAGTTGTTCGGCACGTTGCCCGCCGGGAGGGCACCGAAGTACCACGGCTTGCACACGATGTGCGTGTCGAAGTTCTTGATGCCCTTGATCGCTGCGTTGACCTTTGCTGGGTCATCGACGTCGGCCGGGGGCATGTCGATGAGCGTCTTGACGATGATTCGACCGATCATGAAGCCCATCTGCTGGAAGCTGCCCAACGGCGCATCGGGGTTGTACTGCTTCGAGACATCGCGGTACAGCTGCATCTCCGGACGGGGATCGTCGAGAAGGCTGAGCTCCGCGTTGACGTTGAGCTTGTTGGCCCAGGCCTTCCCGAGTGCTGCTGCAACCGAGTTGTCGTTCAACGGCGTCGACGAACCCCAAACGACCTTGTCGATGAGGTTGAGCTCTTCGGCTGCCTTCAGGAGCTTCAGACCTTCAGGAGGTGTGAAGTTCAGAACGATCGCGCCGCCGGCGCCGGCCCTGTTGACCGCGTCGAGAATGGCGGTGTTCGGATCGCTGATCGGCAAGTCGAGGAGGATGTCCTCCCATGCGAGGCCCTTCTCCTTGGCGTACGCTCCAGCGAGCGAGTTGTTGTATTCGGCGCCCGGAAGCTTTCCGGTCATCGTGATCATCTTGCCCTTGGCGCCCTTTTCGACGACGATCTGCGCAGCGCCCAGGGCGCTGTAGCCGGGGCCCATGTTGGCAGCCGCGATGTTCGGCTTGTCGAAGCAATCGGCGGGCACGCCAGCGACGATGACGTAGTAGTTCTGCTGCTTGTAGTAGTCGCCGTTGACGGGGCAGTCGAGGATGCTGAAGCCGCCAACCATTGCGACGACCTTGTCGGTCTCGATCAGCTTGCGTGCCGCGGCGCCTGCGTCTTCGGGCTTGCCGTTGTCGTTCTCCTCGAGCATCTGAATCGGACGGCCGTTGATGCCGCCGTTGTCGTTGACGCAGTCGAAGTAAGCCTTCATCATCGCCGGGCCGGTCGAGAAGTCGACGCCTGGGATGGAGGTGGTCACGTTGCCGACCTTGATTGGATTGCCCGTGGCCTTCTGACCGTTGCCGAGGCCGCATTTCGGGCCTGCGGTTGCCGGCTTGTCGCCGACGAGTCCAGACGCTGTTCCGGAATCCGTGCCGGTCGGAGCAACGGTCGTTCCGCCGCCGCTCGAAGGCGCAGCATCAGTTGCTGTCGGCGTCGTCGCCGCCGATGTCGCAGCTGCAGCGGTTGTCGCTGCCGGTGCGGCGGTTCCCGCGCTCGTAGCGTTTGAACTCTTGTTGTCACTACCGCAGGCCACGAGGAGCATTGCTCCTACGGCCGCGGCTGCCATGAATCGGCGAGCCATCTATTCCCCCTTGTGTGGATACGAGTCGCCACGTGTTGGTTCCGCGCGTCGCCCCGTTGAGACCGCGAACACCTCCTGTGACGATGGCGACCATAGTGCATATGATTTCGACGAACAACTATCGGAGGCGGCGTGCGTTTCACTCATCGGAACATCGGATTGGCGTGGGTTCGCGATGAATGTGCAGGTGCAACAAAGGTGTTGATGGTGCATGGACTGTCGGGGATTTCGTCGGGTTACGACGAGGTTGTCGACGCGCTCGGCGACGGTGCCGACGTGTTTCGGATCGATCTGCGCGGGCATGGTCGCAGCGACCGCGCGGCCGGTACGTACTCCGTCCCGTTCTACAGCGACGACGTCACCGCGTTCATCGAAGAGGTGATCGGCGAGCCCGTTGTGCTGATCGGCCACTCGCTCGGCGGGGTCATCACGCATCACATCACGGCGACGCGTCCGGATCTCGTGCGGTCCGCGCTGTGCGAGGACCCGCCGCTGTACTTCTGTGATCAGACGCTCTTCGACCAGAGCATCATGGCCGGCGTCTTCCCGTTGCTCGAGAAGGCGATGCGGTCCGCGCAAGACGACGGCCAGCCGCGCGACTACTTCGAATCGATGGTGGCGGACGCCGTGATGCCGTGGGGACGCGCCGGCGATCACATGACGTCGCGCGCGCTGCAGAGCCGCGTGGATTCGCTCATGCTCGGCGACCCCGACGTCTGGCTGCCTGCCATCCACGGCGGTGCGCTCAGCGGATACGACCCCGACGCGCGCATCACCAAGCCGATGATCATTCTGCAAGCCGATCCTCACATGGGGCCTGCATTGTTCCCGGATCACGCAGCGCGCCAACACGAGGTCAATCCGGAGATCGACATCCGGCTGATCGACGGCGCGCCGCACGGTGTTCACTCGTTCACCGGCTCCGCCGCGCGATACGTCGAGGCTGTGCGCGACATCATCGCTCGAGCGAGTTGAGGAAGGCGATCAGCGCCGCGCCGACTTCCTGCGGCGCGTCCCATTCGAGCAGATGACCGGCACCGGGCACGACCTGCGCGCCGCCCCATGCCACTGCATTCGTCACCGGGTTGACCTCGTCGAGGTCGCCCCACAACGTCAAGCGCGGCACCGAGATCCGGTGTAGTCGCTTCGCCGTTCCGCGATCGCCGAGAGGCCAGAGGATGTTCGCGGCAGCGACATCGCTGAGGTAGGCCGCGACCGGCGCTTCCTCCGGCCCGAGGTGCGCGAAGCGGTTGTTGAACGCATCGGGCACTTCTTTCGCGAACAGGTGAGCCATCCGCTCGGCGCCAGGTGTGCCGTAGATGTTGAACCCCGGATCCGATGCGTCGGCGATGCCGAATGGAGCGAGCAATGCGAGCGCGGTGACGGCTTCGGGCCGCAGTGCCGCGAGCTCGGCACCGATCATGCCGCCCACTGAAGCACCGACGATGGGGCACGGTGTCGCGCCCGTCGCGTCGATCGAATCCCAGAACGTCGTCAGCCAGTCGAGGTACTCGTCGCGAGGTTGAAATCCGGCGACGCCGTCGAACCCGGGAACCGACGGGACGACGACCTCCCAGCCCGATGCCTCGACCGCGCGCATCGCCGGCGAGAGCTCTTGATGCCCGGCGATTCCAAACAGGTAGACGAGTCGTTTGCTCATGTGCGGTGCTCCGGTTCGGTGATGGACAGCAGGTTTCCTCGACAGCGGTCGCACACGTCAGCGCGCATTCTTCGGCCACCACGGGTCGTCGTACTCGGAGAACAACGAGCGAAGACCGGGCGCAACCTTTTCGCCGAAGAGGTTGGTGTTGTAGCGCGTCAACTCGTCGCTCATGTTGCCGAACTGCAGCATTGCGCAGAGGTGTCCGATGCGAAGCTCGCGAGCCGCCTCTTCCAACTGCTCGCGGACCGTGTCGGGGCCGCCGATCACGACGTAGCCGTTGTCGACCATCTCGTCCCACGTCAGGTCGTGCTTCGCCTGCTTGTTGCGCGCCACCTGTCGTAACTGCGACTTGTACCGCGCCCTGACCGACGCTTCGGTGACGTAGCCGGGCGCGTCGGTGAAGCCGGGGTACACGTGCAGCGATCGGTTGAAGAAGTACTCGGCGGGCTCGCGGTACAACTTGTAGGCCTCCGCGTCGGAGTCGGCGACACCGATGAACTGAGTGACCGCGAGCCGGTGCGGGTTGTCGTCGCGACCGTGCGCCTCGACGCGGTTCCAGTACCCGCTGACCGTCTCGCGCACCATCTTGTACCCGTAGTAGGTGAGCGCGCCGTAGACGAAGTCGTTCTCCGCGCAGAAGTCCCACGTCTCGACCGAACCGCCGCCCGGGATCCAGACAGGCGGGTGGGGTTGCTGCCAAGGGCGCGGCACGGGGTTGACGTAGCGCTGTTGGTTGAATCGCCCGTTGAACGCGAACGGCTCGGTCGCCTGCCACGCCTTCATGATGAGTTCGATGCCCTCGTAGTAACGCGGGCGCAACGTGCCGGGGTTCATCCCGTACGAGTGCGTGGTGTCCATCGCCGTCCCGACCGGAAACCCCGCGATCAAGCGGCCACGTGAGAACAGGTCGAGCATCGCGAACTCCTCGGCGACGCGCAGCGGTGGGTTGTACAGCGCGACCGAGTTGCCGAGGACGGTGATCGCCGCTTGCGACGTGCGGTTCGCGAGGATGGCGGCGATCAGGTTCGGCGACGGCATCAGTCCATATCCGTTGTTGTGGTGCTCGTTGACGCAGATCCCGTCGAAGCCGCAGTCCTCGGCGTACACCAACTGGTCGATGTAGGTGTCGTACGTCTCGGCCATCACGTCGCGGTCGAACAGCGCCGGATCGATGTCGACCCACACGCTGCGGTGCTTCGTGTTGAAGTCGTCCGGCAGGTTCGGGTACGGCATGAGGTGAAACCACATCATCTTCATCTTTTGATTGTCGCAACCGACGTGCGCCGAGTCCACGACCTGCTGCGACATGGATCATGTCCGAGCCGGTCATTATTCCGTCACGCTGGTACGGTCCACGCCATGGACCTCCGGCGGTTGACGTACTTCGTGACCGTCGCCGAGGAAGAGCACTTCGGACGGGCCGCGGCACGGCTGCACATGACCGCTCCCCCGCTGTCGCAACGCATCCGCGAGCTCGAGGCCGAGCTCGGCGTGCAGCTGTTCGAGCGATCGACGCGCGAAGTGCACCTGACGCCGGCGGGATCGCGATTGCTGCATGAGGCGCGATCCGCGCTGCGAGCGGTCGATCGGTTCACGAGCCTGGCGGAGACGCTCCGTCGCGCCGCCGACTCGACGAATCGACCGTTGACCTTCGGGTACTGCCATGGCAGCGAACATGCCGCGCTCGCCGCGGCGCGCCGGTTCCACGAAGCGCATCCCGAAGTCGCAGTTCGCCCGTCCGCCTTCACGTCACTGCGCATCTTCAAGGATCTGCGCGACGGGCGCCTGTCCGTCGGATTGGTGCACCCGCCGGTTCCGTACCCGGACCGATTCGCATCTCGCGTGTTGGCCCGTGTCGCGTTCGATCACGTCGCGGTTCCGGAATCACACGCGCTCGCGCAGCAGGGCGTGATCCAAGCGAGCGACCTCGAGGCACAGCCAGTCCTCCTCGTCGAGCGCGACGACGCACCGACGTACCACGACGCGACGATCGCGTACTGCGCGGCGTTGGACGTTCGACCCGCATGGGTGATGCACCCGGCAAGTCAGGTCGAGCGGATGCTCGACATGGTCGCGGTCGGTTCGGGCATCGGATGGCTGAACGCGTGGCAGGCCGCTCACGTCAGTCGCGAGGGCGTCGTCATCCGACCGCTCCAACCTGTCGAACGTTTCGACGAGTTCCATCTGGTGTGGCGCATCGACGATCATTCGAAGTCGGTCGAACAGTTCGTCGAGATCGCGATGGAGGCATGCCCGAGATGAACGCATCGAAACCGGGCCGGCTCGCCGGAAAGGTCTGCGGGATCACCGGCGCGACCGGCATCGCCGAGGCTGCCGCGATGCGGTTCGCCGAGGAAGGGGCCCGGCTGTTCGTCGTCGCGTTGCGCGAAGACGACTGCGTGGCGTTGGCCGAGCGAGTCGGACCGAGCACCGAGTTGACCTGGGTGGCGGCCGATCTCACGGATGAAGATGCGACTGCGCTCGCGTTCTCACGGTGCCGCGAAACCTTCGATCGACTCGACTGCCTGCTGGCATGTGCCGGTGGAAGCGGGCGGCCGTTCGGGGACGGGCCGCTGCACTCCACCTCGCTCGAGTCGTGGAACGCGACGGTCGCGCTCAATCTCAACACCGCCTTCCTCAGCTCGCGCGAGGCAGTCAAGATCATGCTCGACCAGCCGTCGGGCGGATCGATCGTCTACGTGTCGTCGGTCGCTGCGACGAACCCTGTCGCAGGAGCGTTCAACACGCTCGCCTACGCCGCGGCGAAGGGTGGGATCAACGCGCTGACGATCAACGGCGCCTGCCAGTACGGCGCGGCGGGGATCCGGTTCAACGCGATCCTGCCGGCGCTGACCCTCACGCCGATGTCGAAGCGCGCTGCCGCCGATCCCGAGACACTCGACATCGTGAAGGCGCGCATGCCGGTCTCCGGTGGCGGACCGTTGTCCGCCGACGATCATGCCGAGGCCGCCCTCTTCCTCTGCAGCGACGAGTCCAAGCACATCACCGGCCAGTTGCTCCGCGTCGACGGAGGATGGGGCGTCAACTAACCCCAATCCAGCCCCCTCGCCGCCCCGCCCCTCGCCATCCCGCCCCGCCCACGCCCTTTGCGAATCGTCAGTGACGAAACCCACCACCGCGGTGTGAGTCCGGTGTGTCACCAGAGCGCGAGATCCGACTCACAACTCGGTTGGGTGCTGCGAGGTGTGAGTCACATCACGCGGCGAGCGGGGTATCCGACTCACGCGGCGTCTGGTCTGGGTTGTGAGTCCGATCGCGCGTCATGCGCGAGAACGGACTCACACCTGCCGTGAAC
>DASWRR010000453.1:0-1617 GCA_036403055.1 Ilumatobacteraceae bacterium
AGATCAGCAAGTACATCAGCCTCGTCGGATTGATGGTGGCCGCATTCGGCATTGCGTTCGAGTTCCCGGTGCTCCTCGTCTTCTTGCAGCTCGTCGGAGTGTTGACACCCCAGACGTTGTGGAAGGGTTGGCGTTACGCGATCATGGCGATCTCCGTGATCGCTGCGGTCATCACGCCGAGTGGCGACCCGTACTCGATGCTGGCGTTGGCGCTCCCGATGTCGGTCTTCTACATGATCTCGATCGTGATCGGGCTGATGTTCCAGAAACGCAAGCGCGCTGCCGAAGCGGCTGCCAGCTGACACGATTGCGCCGTGAACGCTCGTCGCGCTGAGCTGATCGCGCACTACGGCTTTCCGCTGGACGACTTCCAGCTACGGGCGCTCGACGCGCTCGATGACGGCAAGTCGGTGCTCGTCGCCGCGCCGACCGGGAGCGGCAAGACCGTCGTCGCGGAATACGCGATCGACGTCGCGATCGCCGAGGGTCGTCGCGCGTTCTACACAGCGCCGATCAAGGCACTGTCCAACCAGAAGTATCACGACCTGGTCGCTCGCGCCGGTCCACAGAACGTCGGACTGCTGACCGGCGACAACGCGATCAACGGTGATGCTCCCGTCGTCGTCATGACGACCGAAGTGCTGCGCAACATGATCTATGCGCAGAGCCCCGCCCTGCGGGATCTCGCGGTCGTGGTCCTCGACGAGGTCCACTTCCTTCAGGACACCTACCGCGGCCCCGTGTGGGAGGAAGTGATCATCCATCTCCCGACGCGTGTGCGGTTGGTGTGCCTGTCCGCGACTGTCAGCAACGCCGCAGAGCTCGCCGAATGGATCTCCACCGTGCGGGGGCCGACGACGGCGATCGTCGAAGATCGCCGACCGGTCAAGCTCGACAACTTGTACCTGATCGGCGACAAGACGCACGATCGAATGCACCTGCTGCCGACGTTGGTCAACGGCCGGATGAACGGCGACGCGGCGCGTCTCGACGAGGAAGCGGCGCGCAGCGCGAAAGGGAGTCGCCCACGACGCGGCGCGGCCCAAGGCCGCCGGCGTCTGTTCACGCCGTCGCGTCTCGAAGTCGTCGATCTGCTCGAGCAGCATCAGATGCTGCCGGCGATCTACTTCATCTTCAGCCGCAACCAGTGCGACGAGGCGGCGAAGGCTGTGATGGGTGCGGGGCGGCGCCTGACGAGTGGCGCCGAGCGCGACCGGATACGCGAGATCGTCGACGCCCGGCTCGGTGCGATCGACCCTGCCGATCTCGCCGTGCTGGGCTACAACACGTTCCTCGGTCAGCTCGAAGCCGGCGTCGCGGCGCATCACGCCGGGATGGTGCCGCCGTTCAAGGAGGTGGTCGAGGCGTGCTTCGTCGAGGGCTTGGTGAAGGTCGTGTTCGCGACCGAGACGCTCGCCGTCGGGATCAACATGCCGGCCAAGACCGTCGTGATCGAGAAGTTGACGAAGTTCACGGGTGATCACCACGCGTTCCTGACGCCGGGGGAGTACACCCAGTTGACGGGTCGAGCCGGTCGCCGCGGCATGGACGACCTGGGCTATGCGGTCGTCTTGTGGAGTCCCTTCGTTCCGTTCGATCAGGTCGCCGCGCTGGCGA
>DASWRR010000454.1:0-1668 GCA_036403055.1 Ilumatobacteraceae bacterium
ATCGCCTACACGCGCATCCCGGTCGCCGCGCTGCCGAGCTACAACACGCCGGTGATCAACGTCTTCGCGGCGCTGCCCGGCGCCAGCCCGGAGACGATGGCCACTTCGGTCGCCTTGCAGCTCGAAAAGCAGTTCTCGACCATTCCGGGCCTCTCGGTGATCAGCTCGAGCAACACGCTCGGCGTGACCTCGGTGACGCTCGAGTTCGACCAGGGCCGGGACATCGACGCTGCCTCCGTCGACGTGCTGGCCGCGCTGCTGCGCGCGGCCCGCCAGCTGCCGGTCGAGATGACCGTCCCGCCCGCGTACCGCAAGGTCAATCCCGCCGATGCGCCGGTGCTGCTGCTGGCGCTGACCTCGCCGTCGCTCAACCTGTCGGACCTCAACGACTACGCCGAGCACCTGCTCGCGCCGACTTTGTCGACGCTCGACGGCGTGGCGCAGGTCAACATCTTCGGCCAGCGCCGCTTCGCGGTGCGCGTGCGCGTGCTGCCCGAGGCGCTGGCGGCACGCAACATCGCCCTCGACGAGCTGACCAACGCGCTGCGCGCGGCCAACGCCAACACGCCGGTCGGCACGCTCGAAGGCCCGCGCCAGACGCTCACCCTGCAGGCCAACCGGCAGCTGCGCAACGCGGCCGAGTTCGCCGACCTCATCGTCGCCAGCCGCGGCGGCCAGACGGTGCGGCTGCGCGACGTGGCCAACGTCGAGGACAGCTTCGAGACCATCAAGACGCAGGCCAACCTGAACGGCGAGACCTCCATCACGCTGGCCGTGCTGCGCCAGCCCGACGCCAACACGGTGCGCGTGGTCGATGCGGTGAAGGCGGCGATCCCGGGCTTTCGCTCGCAGCTGCCGGCTTCGGTGACGGTCACGCCGGTCAACGACCGCTCGGCCTCGATCCGCGAGGCGCTGCACGACGTCAACCTCACGCTCGCCGGCACCATCGTGCTGGTGGTGCTGGTGATCTTCCTGTTCCTGCGCCGCGTCGTGGCGACGGTGATCCCGACGCTGTCGCTGCCGGTGTCGCTGGTCGGTGCGGTGGCGCTGCTGTGGGTCTTCGGCTACAGCCTCGACAACGTCTCGCTGCTCGGCCTCACGCTCGCCGTCGGCCTCGTCGTCGACGACGCCATCGTCATGCTCGAGAACATCATGCGCCACGTCGAGGAGGGCATGGCGCCGTTCCAGGCCGCGCTGGTCGGCTCGCGCGAGGTCGGCTTCACCATCCTCTCGATCTCGTCGTCGCTGATCGCCGTCTTCATCCCGATCTTCTTCATGCCCGGCGTGATCGGCCTGCTGTTCCACGAGTTCGCGGTGGTGGTCGGGCTGGCCATCGTCGTCTCGGCGTTCGTCTCGCTGACGCTGGTGCCGATGCTCGCCAGCCGCTTCCTGTCCGACGAGGCGCACCACAAGCGGCCCGGCTTCGTGGTGCGCCAGTTCGAGCGCGGCTTCGACGCCACCCTGCGCGGCTACACCAAGTCGCTCGATTGGGCGCTCGGCCACCGGCCGCTGGTGCTGGCGGTGGCGCTGGTCACCTTCGTCGCCACCGGCTTCATGTTCGTCACCATCCCGAAGGGCTTCTTCCCGGAAGAGGACATCGGCCAGATCAACATCACCACCGAGGCCTCGGAGGACATCTCGTTTCCGGCCATGGTGGCACTGCACGAG
>DASWRR010000455.1:0-1898 GCA_036403055.1 Ilumatobacteraceae bacterium
CAGCGATCGCGACGGCGCGCCGGGCGATCTGGGCGACGAGCAGTGCGCCGACGACCAGCTCGACGAACGGGACGATCGTTGTGATCGCTACGGGCACGCCGAGCTCACCGGACTGTGCGCGCCATCGCACGGGCGCGGCGAACTTCGCGACACCCGAGACCAGAAAGACCGCGCCGAGCAGCACGGAGGCGACGACGATCACCGCTTCACGCTACGCGACGTCGACGACCAAGCCCTCTGAGGAACCGATCACCTCGACACCGCGACGCTCACCCGCGACGACGGCGCATCGCACCAGCTCGTCGAGCTCGTCGTCGCGGCGAGACGGATCGTGGTGGAACAGCGCCAGTCGTTTCGCGCCCGCCTCTGCCGCGAGCCAGACCGCGTAGTCGATCGTGCAGTGCCCCCACGTCGACTTCATCTTGAACTCCGACTGCGTGTACTGCGCGTCGTGGATCATCAGGTCAACGCCCTCGACGAGCTCGAGCGCGCCGGGAGCCGCCGAGTAGCTGCCGTCGAACGGCTGCTGATGATCCGACAGGTACGCGATCGATCGACCGTCCAAGGTCACGCGGAACCCGAGCGTGGGGCCGAGGTGCGGGATCAGCCCCGCCATCACGTTGAAATCGCCGATCGCGAACTCCGTATCGGCGGTGTCGTGGAAGGACACGGTGCCCGGTAGCTCGTCGACGCTCACGGGAAACAGCGGCGGGCGAATCGTGAACGACACGACCTCCTCGAGCGTGCGACCGTCGTCCTGCGCGGGACCGTACACGTCGAGGCTCGAACCATCACGCAGCAGTGGCGTGAAGAACGGGAGTCCTTGGACGTGGTCCCAATGCAGGTGCGTCAACAAGCAGTTGCCCTTGAACAGCGTCTCGGTCGGGACGTGCTTGCCGTAGTAGCGAAGACCCGTGCCCATGTCGAGCAACAACGGCGCCTGACCCGCTGCGTCGATCGAGACGCACGACGTGTTACCGCCGTAACGCCTGATGTCATCGCTCTGGCACGGCGTGGAGCCGCGGACGCCGTGGAACGTGACGCGCATCACTGAGTGATCACCAAGATCGGCACGCTATGCGCGGTTGACACAAACGAAAAGTCCGGACGGCGTGACGTGCGTCGCATGACGCTACGTTTCCACACGTGGAGGATCAGTCGGCAACCTTGACGCCGCGTGACACGTTGCCCGACGGGCTTGTGCTCGTCGTGAAGCGCGAGTGCGAGACGTGTCAGATGATCGTGCCGTTGCTGCGCGACTTCGCGGCAACGATCTACACGCAAGACGATCCGTCGTTTCCGCCCGGCACCGACGCGATCCATGACGCCGACTTGTCGATCAGTTGGCATCACGACATCGAAACCGTGCCGACGCTGATGAAGATCGTCGACGGCAAGGAGATCGACAGGACAGTCGGATGGTCGAAGTCGGAGTGGCGCCGAATCACCGGCGTCGAGACGCTCGGCGACGGCCTCGCCGAGATGCGGCCAGGTTGCGGCTCGATGAGCGTCGACCCGAATCTCGCCGATTCGCTGCGCGCTCGTTTCAGCGGCGGAGCACTTCGATCGCGGCGGATCGAGCTCGCCGACCTCGACGACGAGATGGAGGTGCTCTTCGATCGCGGCGTCACCGACGGGCTTCCCGTGACCCCGCCGACCGAGCAACGAGTTCTGCGGATGCTCGACGGCACGACGCTCGCGGCCGATGAGATCGTTGCCGTCGTCGCTCCCGACCTCGTCGAGGTGACCGTCGAGAAGATCGCGATCAACGCCGTGATGGCAGGATGCCTGCCCGAATACATGCCGTGGGTCATCGCTGCGCTCAGAGCTGTGTGCACCGACGAGTTCAACGTTCATGGCGTCCTCGCGACGACGATGCCCGTCGGCCCGGTGCTCGT
>DASWRR010000456.1:0-5360 GCA_036403055.1 Ilumatobacteraceae bacterium
GTGATGACGACGGTCGTCACCCCGGATCCTCCTCGATCAGCCGTCGAGACGGCGTGCGGTTGACGACAAGCCGGAGGACGTCGGGACGCGAGTAGTGACCGGCGACGTCACACATCGCCTTCGCCGAACGAACGGTCTCGAGCGAAGCATCGGCAACGAGGATCTCCTCCCCCTGGGCCGGCCCGGCGATGACATCACCCATCGGATCGATGATGTAGCTGCCACCGTTCATCGGCTGTGTCGTCGCGATGACGTCGCGCAGTTCGGGATCGGCGATGTCGTCGGGATGGATGAGTCCGCCGACGAGCACGACGTACGCGGCCGCCTGCGAGGCGAACGCTCGCGCCAACAACAGCTGACGCGTCGACGCCATCGCGGCCGGCTCGGTCTCGTGGCCGGGAAACGCAGCGACGTGGACTTGGGTGCCTTGTGCCATCAACGCATAGCCCGGCAGCACCATGTTGTGCTCCCAACAGTTCAACCCGCTGATTGCCGCATACGGGCGCTGGTACGGCCGCAACCCGCTCGCGTCTCCTTCGCCCCACGCGGTGCGCTCGGCATCCGTGGGCTTCAGCTTGCGGTGCTTGCCGAGGATCTCACCCTCGGCCGAGATGAACAGCAGGGTGCAGTACACGGTGCCCGCCGAGATCGCGTCGAGCTCCGCGACCCCGATCGTCACGTCGCAACCCGCAGCGCGCGCCGCGGCGCACAGCTGATCCGTCTCCGGTCCGGGAATCGTGACGGCGGCGCCGAGGTAGCGCGCCGTCAGCTGACGACGATGGTGGTACGGGATGCGCGCATGGACCCAACGCGGGTACCCGGGCAACCAGGTCTCGCCGAACGCGCACATCGTCGCGTCCATCTCCCCCGCCTTGGCGATCAGCTCGCAGGCCTTGTCGGTCGACGCCTGCCGATCGAGAAACACTGGAGCGGCCTGAACTGCTGCGAGCCGGAACGTCATTGCCCGCTCCTGTCGTCGTTGTCGGCGAGCCGGTGGTGGTACGCGTTCCACTCGATCAGCAATCCGTACCGCATGGTCCAGAACTCGCCGGCCTTGCTGCGCACGACAGTGCCGTCGTCGGCGCGGTACGTCGACTCCCACTCGACGGCAATCGTGTCGCCGTCCGCAGCTCGAAGCGTCTTGCGCAGGACGTACTCACGTCGCGGCACCGACCCGAAACCGAGCCGACGGGTGTGGAAGTCGCGGGCTTCGTCGAGACCTTCGGCGACCTTGCGACCGTTCCAGCGGATCACGATGTCGGGATGCAGCAGCGGCATGATCCGCGACAGGTCCTGGCTCTCGTATGCCGCCTGCGCAGCCGTGACCAGGTCGTCGGCAGTGGTGGGCGGCGTCAGTCCGACGAGACGGCGGGCCCGTTCGAAGGCGTGCGATCGGTTCAGCGGATCAACCGGAACGCCGATCATGCCGACGGCCCGGGCACCCTCGATGCAGTAGGGCGTGTCGTCGAGGAACACGATCTCCTCGGGTGGAAGGCCGAAGTCGGCCGCCGCCTTGAGATACGGCCCCGGCGCCGGCTTGCGTTCTCCGAAGTCGGTGCAGTCGACGAGCACTTCGAACTTCTCGAACTCCGGTCGGCTGGCGACCCACTCCGGCGTCGCCGATCTGTACAGATCGTTGCTGAGGATGCCGACCTTGATGCCCGCGGCACGAGCATCGTCGACGAGCTTCAGCGCATCGGCGGCGAACACCTCGGCGCCCAGCACGACGCTCATGTCGCGCCACATCGTGATGCGGTCGGCGTAGCCGGCCGAGCGGGCCAGTTGGTTCCAATACTCGTCGATCTCGATCTCGCCGGAGAGGCACCGCCGCCATGCCGGGTCGCCGGCCGGATCCATCGCACCGCGGCCCTCGAATCGACGACCCGTACGAGCCTCGAGCTCGTCGACCGCGACCCAGTTCGACTCCATCAACACGTCACCAACATCGAACAGCAAGGCGCTCGGCATGGACCTAACGTACCAATCCGGCCTGCGACCGCTTCAGTGCCAGCACCATCACCAGGGAAACGCTTCCGGCGATCACGAAGGCGAGACTGAACGGATTCACCGTTCCGTCGAACGCCTTGTCGAAGCGCTGACCGATGAACGCGGCGCCGGCGGTCGTCACGGTTGCGTACACCGCGGCGGCAGTCCCCGCGACGTGGCCGACAGGAACCATCGCCGCCGAGTTGAGGTTCGAGAGCAACACGTTGTAACCAACGAGCACGAGCGCGAGCAGGATCATGAACGGCCAGAACGACGGATGTCCGTTCGACGACTTGCTCAACACGTACATCGCGACACCTGCGGCGGTGTATGCCACGACGGCCCACCGGATCAGTCGATCGACGCCGATGCGCTCGACGTTGCGGCCGACCGTCATCGAGCTGATGCCCATCAAGATCGCGGTTCCACCGAAGATGTACGGAAACCAAGCCGGCCGGTGGAAGACGTCGCCGATGATCCGCTCCGAGGTGGCGAGGTAGGAGGAGAACGCGCCGAAGATCGCGACGCTGGCGAGCGTGTACAGCAGCGAAGGTCTGCTGCGAACCAGCGCCATCGTTGCGATCTTCACTTGCCGCAACTGCAACGGCTGGCGACGTTCGACTGCGAGGGTCTCTGGCAACCGCAGCGACCACAGCGCGATGACGATGCCGAACCCGGCGCAGATCAGGAACGTGCCGCGCCACGGCATCACCTTGATGAGTCCGGCGCCGAGCGCCGGTGCGACGACAGGAACCGAGATGAACACGGCCATCGCGAACGCCATCTCTCGGGCCATGTCGGCGCCGACGAAGCGGTCGCGAATCGTCGCGACCGCGATCACTCGGAGCCCGGCCGAACCGAGGCCCCACACGAAGCGAGACCACAACATCCAATGCAACGTCGGAACGATGGAAGCCGTCAGTGCGCCGCCGACGAACATGCCGCACGTCGCGAGCAGTATCCAGCGACGGCCGAATCGATCAGCGAGCAAACCGAACGGGATCGGCCCAACAGCCATCCCGAGAAAGAACGCCGTCACGAGGCCCGCCGTGGCGGCGGAATCCGGCGCGAGGCCGAGGTCGCTGCGGATGCGACCGAAAGCGGGAAGGATCAGATCGATCGAGATCGCTGCCGAGGCCATCGAGAGTCCGGCGAACGCGCGCAACTCGAACCGAGACGGTTGACGTCCGCGGACCGCAACCGCAGCGTCCGCTGCTTGGACGGTCACGACGCGCTCAACGCGAACTGATCGAGGTCGACACCACAGACCACATCACCATCGAAGGTGCTCTTGGCCCGTCGCTCCCACTCCGCCTCGGGAATCTCGCTGTCGCCGGGGACGAGGTGGCTCATGACGAGCGTCGTGACGCCGGCGCGTGCTGCGATACGACCAGCATCCTCCGGTGACGTGTGCGACTCCGTGAGGTGGTTGATGATGTTGTCGCGGTTGGGCATCTTGGCGACTCGCTCGCTGACGAAGTCGAGATCGATGACCTCGTGTACGAGGTAGTCGGCACCCTGCGCAAGACGGACGACGTTGTCGCACGGACCGGTGTCGCCGCTGAAGACCACGGAACCGGACGGAGTGTCGAAGCGATACGCGAACGCCGGGAACACCGGGGCGTGCTGCACGAGAATCGCCGTCACGCGCACGCCGTTCTCGTCGAGTGGAGAGATCTCGACGGGCTCCATCGCCGGCGCAGCGGTCTGCGTCGACGCGCCGCTGGCGAGAACGCCGAGATCGATGTCGGGCCGGTACTCGTCGTGCGCCACACCGACCTCGTGAACGACCACGTTCCGTGTCGGGTCCTTGCGCGCCTCGTCGGCGATGCGCACGTTGATGTTGTAGGCAAACGCCTCGAACAACTTCTGCGTCAAGCCGCGGATGCCGGGGGTCGGCGCGTCCGGAAACAGCACCGGCACCTCGCGATCGGCCGGAAATGGAGCGATCGGCAAGCCGGCCTCACCCGGGCCGAAGATGTCGACGCGGTTCGTCGGCCAGAACCCCAGCAACAAGTTGACGTAGTCGATGACGTGATCGCTGTGCAGGTGCGTGAAGAAGATCGATCGAACAGTGCTACCACCTCTCGGGCGACGGTCCGGGTGCATCGAGATGCCGGAACGCCACGCTTGACGATGGACGCCTTCGCCGCAGTCCACCAAGTACGCGACATCGCCGACGACGATCGCATTCGAGTAACCGGCGCGCGTCGCCTTCGGGTTCGACGCGCCGGCGGTACCGAGGAGGATCAGGCGCTCGGACGCGCCGGACGACAGCGGCTCGCGTGTCGGACCTGCCGCACGAGCCGGCGACGGCGCGTCGAACTCAGCCGCGCGGCGAAGAGCATCGGATGCTTGACACATGCTCTTCGCCGGGGCGAGTCCTCCTAGAGCTCGCGGCCGTCGAGGTAGACGTCGCCCTTGATGCCGTCGACGGTGATCGTCTGGCCGGTCTTGATGCGAGTTGTGCCGTCGACGGTCCCGACAACAGCGGGGATGTTGAACTCGCGAGCGACGATCGCGCAGTGGCTCATCACTCCACCGACGTCGGAGACCACTGCACCCGCAATCGAGAACATCGGCACCCACGGCGGAAGCGTCATCTCGCACACCATGATCTCGCCGTCTTCGAGATCGCCGGCCTCGTCGAGCGACTTCACGACTCGAGCAACGCCGCGGTAGATGCCGGGGGACCCGGCGACACCGTCGATCACGTCGGGATCCTGTTCGCCCTCGGCCGGCGGCTTGATGCCGAGCAAGCGCGTGACGATCGCGTCCATGAACGGGTCGACGAAGCCATCGGCTTGCGGCGGCGGAGGCGGCGTTCCGACTGCACCTGGCGGCGACGCCTGGGCCGCCGCGTCGACGGACGCTCGTTGCGTCGCGACGGTGGCGCGCTGATCGCCGCCGTTCGCGAGCGCATCGCGAACCTCGTCCTGGTGCAGATAGAAGACGTCGGTGCGGTCGTCGATGACGCCGTCACGAACCAACGCATCGCCCACCGCGAGGACGAACGTGCGCAACAGCACGACCCCCATCTGGTCGATGTAGAACGCGTGATCCTCGGTGAGCGGGACCGCGTACTGCGCCGCGTCGTAGTACTCGTTGAACTTGGCGAGCTCGTCCGGCCGGTCCGCCAGCTTGGCCCTGATCTTGGCCGTGAGATCCTCGCGGTGCTTGACGGCACGCTCGTACTGGATCATCGGGTCGTCCTCGTCGGGCATGTTGATGTAGCGCGCGATGTTGCCGAGCGGGATCGACGGGTTCTCGCGCCACGGCACATCGGCGATGTCGTAAACCGCATCGCTGCGCCAACCGAAGTCGAAGAGGTACTCGTTCAACTGCTCGAGGAACGAGCGACCCTCTTCCGTCTC
>DASWRR010000457.1:0-9360 GCA_036403055.1 Ilumatobacteraceae bacterium
CGGAACTCGCCGTGGTACACCTCGCCGACGATCAGGACCATCGCGTCGGGCACTTCCTTCACGATGTAGGGAAGGGCACGGATCAGCGGCACACGGCTGCGAATCGGGATGACGTGCCCCAGGGATAGCACGACAGGAGCATCGCCGAGCACGAACCGCCGGCGGACAACGTCAGCGTCGCCACTCGCGAACGCCCCGACGCGCAGCGTCGCCGGGATGAATCGAACCGTTCCGGACCGCGGCCGGTAGCGCCGCTGCGTCATCTCACACACAACGCGATCGACGCCGACGACGACGGGTCTCCCGAGCGAGTTCAGCAGTCGCAGCACCGTCCGGTCGACACCCGCGATCACCGCGCGCAGCAGCCGATTCGTGTGCAATAGCGGCGTGTGAACGGTCAACACGCGCGGCACCTTGCGACGCCACCCGCACCAGGTCGTGAAGAACGTGAGGTCGAAGTACTGACCGTTCTGATGGACGACGTCGGGACGGACCTCGTCGAACAATCGCGCCATGCGCCTCCCGATACCACGACGGGCGACGAACGGCAGCGCGTAGTTGAACGCGAGGTTGCCCGGCGTGATCGAGCGTGCCGCAAGCCGCACCACATGCACGCCGTCGACATCCTCATCATCCGGCGCACCCGGCATCGATGTGGTGACCAGCCACACGTCGTGACCGCGTCGCACGTACTCGCGCGCCACGTCGAACGTGAAGTGCGCGCTGCCCGTCGTCCGCGGCGGGAAGAAGCTGTTGACGACGAGGATCCTCACCTCACCGCACGTTAGTGCCGGTGCGTCGCGGTGTAACGGGGTCCGCGAGGACGCCGACATTACACTCGCCGCCGTGACATCCATTGCCGCAGCGGTGCGGCTCGCGAGAGCCCCGCGGTGGCGTTGGTGGTGGTCGATCACGCTCGGTCTGTTGGCAATCGCGGCCGCGTGGTCGCTGGCCACGCCCCCGAACGGCGGAGTCGACGAGCCCGATCACGTGATCCGCGCGGCAGCCGCGGCGCGGCTCGATTTCGCCGGCACGCAGGTCGTCAGTCCGCTCGGTGAGGCGGCGCGCCACTACGACGTGCCGCTCGCGCTCGAAGGGCCCGACGTGTCGTGTTGGGCGCGCGACTCGACGATCAGCGCGGCGTGCAGCGTGTTCCCCGTCGGGACATCCGGACGGGTCGGAGTGCTCAACAGCTACTACCCGCCGGCGTACTTCGTGCTGACCGGTTGGCCGACGTTGTTGACGTCGCACTACGTGATCGTGCGCGTGATGCGGCTGCTGTCGGCGCTGCTGTCGATCGCGTTCGTCGCTGCCGGCCTGTTGTCCGTCAAGCGGATGTGGGGCAACCAGGCGGTCGCAGTAACCGTGATGGCACTGACTCCGGCGACGCTGTCGTTGATGGGTGTCGTCAACCCGCAGGCGCTGGAGATCGGTGCCGCGTTCTGCCTGTGGGCGACGTCTGCCGCGGTTCTCGGGCCGATGCCGCCATCACGATTCCAGACGTGGGCGTTCGCCGTGTCCGGCACCGTGCTGTGCCTCACACGGCCGCTCGGGCCGTTCCTCACCGCGGTGATCCTCACTGCCGTCACGCTGACGCTCGGAATCCGCGTCGGCATCGCCGCGCTGCGCCGGCGCGCTGTGTTGTTCGTCATCGGCGTCGGACTGGTCACCACCATCCTGCTCGCGACCCACGGCATCACGTCGCTCGACGCGCCAGCACTCGCCCGCCACGTCACACTCGGCACGACCGTGCGGCAGACGCTCGGCAACTCGATCAACGACATCCGCGACTCGATCAGCCTCACCGGTTGGCTCGACACGCGGCTGCCCGGGATCGCGACGATCTTCTGGATGTCTGGAATCGTCGCGCTCCTCATCTGGCTCGTGATCTCACGCGCGTACCGCGACCTCCGCGCACTCGCCTTCGTCGCGGTCGCGTTTCTCGGGATCGAGACGTATGTGCTCTACACCCAGGCGAACAGCAACGGGCTCAACTGGCAGGGCAGGTACGGACTGCCGGTCTACATCGGCCTGCCCTTCGTCGTGATGGCGCGTCGGCCACGCATCGACCCGCGCACGCTGCGCATCGCCGTCATCATCTTCGGCGTCGTCCAATGGATCTCGTTGTACTGGGCGCTGCGCCGCTGGAGCGTCGGCACCAACGGCCCGCTGCTGTACCTGTTCAAAGAGACGTGGATACCGCCCGTGCCGTCGGTGCTGATCCTCGCCGTCGGCGCGGCCGGCGCGTGGCTCGTCGCAGCGGGCGCGCGGGCGTGCGTCGCCGAGGCCGCATGAGAGCAGAGCGTTGGGCAACGCGTCTCGCGATCGCGTTGACTGCAGTTCGGATCGTGCTGAGCACCGGTCAGCGGCCGCACTACTACCTGCTCACTCCGCATGACGACGGCAACTACGTCGAGCGGGCTCTGATGCTGGCGAACGGCAACTGGGCGACCCGGTTCGACCAGTACACGTTCATCCGCGGCCCGCTGTATCCGCTGTACCTTGCCGTCGTCTCGCGCAGCGGGCTGCCGCTACCGCTCGTCGACGTGACGCTGCAATGCGCTGTGTCGTTCTTCCTCGCGTACGAGATCGCCAAGCTCATCCATCTCGATCGCCTCGAGATGATCGGCGTCTATCTGTCGTTGTTCTTCATCCCCATCATCGAAACGCTCACAGGGTCGCACGTCATTCGCGACGACTTCGCCCAACTGCTGTTGCTCGCGATCGTTGCGGTCGGTCTTCGCGCACTTCGCACTCGATATCCGGTGTGGACCGCGCTCACGGCGTTGGGTGTTGGACTGATGGCCATCGTCCGCGAGGACGCCTTGTGGCTGATCCCGTGGGCGGTCGCGATCGTCGTGGTCTTCGCGGTGAGAGAGATCCGCAACGCTCGTTACGTCGTCGCGGTCGTCGTGGCACTGTCGGCACTCGCCGCGTACTGGGTGCCCGGAGCGATGGTGACGCGGCTCAACTCGCGCAGCGGTCTCGACGCAGTCACGCTGTTCGACGAGACGCACTTCGTGCACGCCCACCAAGCACTGGCGCGGTACATCAACGACGGCACGTCCAACACGTTCACATTGACGCCGGCGATGTTCGACAGCCTCACGCAGCGCTCTCCGGCACTCGCGCATCTTGCGGACGGATTCCGTAACTGGCAACTGGCCGGCGGGATCATCTACGTCGATGCGCTGCGCTTCGCACTCGCCGACGGTCTGGCGATCACCGGCGACATCGCCGATGCGACTTCGAGAGATCGCAGCCTCGACGCCGTCACCCGCGAGATCGACGCGCTGTGCACGCAGGATCAACGGCCGGCGTGCGATGCGTTCACCGGGCCGCCGCCGATCCCCGTCGTGCGCGTCTCCGACGTCGTCGCGGCGGCGCGCAGGCCGTTCACCGGCCTTCGCCAACTCTTCCTCGTCGAGGGACCACCTCCCGCCGTCGCGGGGCAGGACGGTCCGGTCGACCTGTTGCGTGATTGGGAACGGGCGACCAACACATCGCCGCCGGGCGCCAGCTACACGATCACCGGCGACACCGTTCACTTCACCGCATCGCCCACGACTGTGTCGTCGATCTTCGTACGTGGCTACCTCGGGCTCGGCCGGTTGCTGACACCGATCATTCGCATCGTCGGAATCTTGTCGGCCGGTGTGCTCATCTCCCGGCGACGATGGCGAGTCCTCGCACTCGGTGGTGCGCTGCTCGTGTGCGCGTACCTGCGCGCAGCAGAGGTCGCCCTAGCCGAGCACTTCCTGATCGGCGACTTCGACTTCCACTACGTGCAGCCGGCTGCAACGCTGCTGCACGTGACCGGACTGATCTGGCTCGGCGCGACCGTTCGACTGCTGCGCCCCGCCCCGGTCGAAGTGGAAACATCGGAGACGGAATGACGACCGCACCGCGCGTTGCGATATGTGTGCCGTCCTATGCGGCGGAGCGGTTCCTCGCAGAAGCATTGGACTCGGTGCTGGCCCAGACCGAGACGAACTGGGAGATGGTCGTCATCGACGACGCCTCGACCGACGCCTCGTTCGAGATCGCCCAGAAGTACGCGGCCGCGGATCCGCGGATCGTCGTGATGCGCAACGCGGAGAACCTCGGCGCAGCAGCGACGTGGGCCGCAACCGTCGCCGCGACGACGGCGCCGTTCGTCAAGTTGCTGTGCAGCGACGACGCGATTCGCGCCGACTGTCTCGAACGCCAGTTGGCGGTGTTCGATGCCGACGAACAGGGCCGGCTCGGACTGGTCGCGGCGCAGCGGCAGTTGATCGCCGAGGACGGCACGATGATCCGCAAGCGACACGGATTGATGGGACTGAAGCGATCAGGCGACGTGATCAACCTTCGCCAGCTCGTCGCCGCGATGCTGCGGACGGGGACCAATCCGCTCGGCGAGCCGTCCACCGTGATGTTCCGTCGAGATGCGTTGACATCGGCCGGCGGCTTCGATCCCGAGTGGCGATACGTGATCGACCTGAAGGCCTACCTCGAGGTCGCCAAGCGGTACGACATCGGTCTCATCCGGGAGCCGATCGGAGTGTTCCGCGTGTCGTCGACATCGTGGAGCGCGCACCTCGCGAAGTTGCAGTCCGCCGAAACGCGCCGGCTGTTCCGGCTCGCCGCTCGCGATGCGGGCGTCGGTCAGCTCATGTTGTGGCGCGGCATCGTCGCCGCGCGAGTGCTGCAGTCGATTCGGCGCGTCGTGACCGTCACGACGAGGTGGCGGTCGCGACTCGCGCGGTCGTGATCGTCTCGTTGTAGACGAACCACTTGCCCCATCGTCTCGGCAACGGGAACGACGACATCGTCTCGACCACGAGCCCGCAGCGGTCGGCCAGTTCCATCAGCGCGTCGTCGTCCATGAACCGAACATGCGTCGCGTCCGATGCCTGACCGCGCTCTTGCGGCGTGATCAGGACGACGCGGCCGTCAGGTCGGAGGTGCGGCAAGTACGAGCGGATCAGGTCGACACCGGTCGCCTCGTCGAGGTGCTCGAGCACATGCGCACACAGCAGCGAATCAAACCGCCGATCGGGTTCGCGGCTGCCGTAGACGACACCGAACTCCTCTGGCCGGTACGCGGTGTGGCCCTTCTCGCGGCACACAGCGATCGCTGCGGCGTTCGGGTCGACACCGACACCTCGCGGTCGGACGAAGTCGAGACACCGGCCGATGCCGCAACCGACGTCGACAACTCGGCCCGTCGCGATGCGCCGCACCTTCCACCCGTACGGGTTCGGGATCAGCTTCTTCCAACGCCGGTTGCTCAGTCGCTGCAGGCGCCGGGCGTACTCGGCATCGGTCGAGGTCACGTGACCCGCCCTGCCCCGCCGCCTTCGCAGGTCACGGTGATCAGTCGGCCTCAGGGTCGGCGAGGACTTCGGCGCTCAGTGCGAGCGCAGCGGCGATGACCGCGGCACGCTCGATCACCGTCGTGAAGTACTTCGTCGCGGTCGAACCGTGCATCAACGGCGGGTCGCCGAGGGACCGCAGCACGGCGCCGGCCTCGGACGGAATCGTGATCGGTTCGATGTCGGCGAGCGGCGCCGGGTCGCGCCAGATGTCGACGGGAGCCTGCCGCTTCTGCTGCGGCCGGCGACGCTGGTTCTGCCCCTGCGCGCTGCGTTGGTTCCGGCTCATTTGTCGTCCTCCGCGAGCAACTCGTCGGGTCGCAACCCGAGTGCGAGCCGGAGCTGTTCGTTGTTGAGATCGGCGAGCGAGCTCTTGGCCGGCAGCACGAGATTGGCGATGTGGCGCTTGCCGTTGACGATTTCCTCGACGCGTTCGTCGATCGTGCCGGGGCAGACGAGCCGGTGCGAGATGACGGTCCGGCTCTGGCCGATTCGCCACGCCCGATCGCGTGCCTGATCTTCCACCGCGGGGTTCCACCAGCGGTCGTAGAGCACGACGTGATTGGCCGCCGTCAGGTTCAGGCCTGTTCCGCCGGCCTTGAGCGAGAGGACCATCGCGCCGGGCCCGGTCTGACGCTGGAACTCGTCGACGAGACGGTCGCGAACCGCTCGGGTCAGGCTGCCGTCGTAACAGGCGATCGGCACACCCGTGACCTCCGAGAGATGATCGGCGAGCTTCCGGCCCCACGTGGCGAAGTGGGTGAACACCAGGACGCGCTCGCCCGCAGCGAACACGGACTCGACGATCTCCTCGAGTCGAGCGAGCTTGCCGGATCTCCCCTCGAGTGGTTGCCCGTCGTCGCGGTACGCCGCGGGATGGTTGCAGATCTGCTTCAGCGCGGTGATGGCTGCGAGGATCGCGCCCTTCTTGGCGTCGAGGCCGCCGGTGTCGGCAACGGTGGCGACGAGCTCGTCGAGCACCGCTTGGTACAACCCGATCTGCTCCGGCGTCATGGTGCAGTGGTCGAGCTCGTCGATCTTGTCGGGCAGCTCGGCGGCGACCTCCGGCTCGACCTTCGTGCGGCGGAACAGCAGCAGGCCGTTCAACGCGCGCAGCGCCGCCTCACCGTCACCGGACATCTGGGCGATGAACGACGGCCGCGAGCCGACAAGGCCGGGGTTCGTGAAATCGAGTATCGCCCACAGATCACCGAGGCCGTTCTCGATCGGCGTCCCGGTGAGCGCAAGACGCGTCGTCGCCTCGATCCGCCGAAGCTGTTGCGAGGTATCGCTGGTCGGGTTCTTGATCGCCTGGGCCTCGTCGAGCACGATCGTGCGCCACTTGTTGTCGATCAGCTCCTCGATGTCGCGCACGGCAGTTGCGTACGTCGTGATCACCATGTCGGCGCCGGCGATCTCGGCGTCGAGCTCGTCGTCGGAAGCACGAGCCGCACCGTGGTGAACGACCACTCGCAGACCTGGTGTGAACCGCGCCGCCTCTGCGGCCCAGTTGCCGACGACGGCGGCCGGCGCGATCACCAGCGTCTTACCGTCGCCTGCTGATCTGGCGAGATGGGCGAGAACCGTCGGCGTCTTGCCGAGACCCATGTCGAGCGCAAGGCAACCACCGAGACCCGCTGCATCGAGGAATCCGATCCAGGCAACCGCCTCGGCCTGGTACGTGCGCAAGGTGCCCGTGAAGCCATCGGGCTGCGTCACCGGTGCCATCGAGACAGCGCTGGCGCTGCGGACGATGTCGTTGGCCCAGCTGTTGCCGTGGACGACGACGCCGCCGGCCAGCCCCGAGCCGCCGAGGCCAACGCTGTGACGAAGGATCTCGGCGCCAGTGAGCTGGGTGATCTTCTCGCGCTCAGCGAGCGCCGCCGCGGCCTGCTGCACATCGAAGCGATCGACCTCGACCCACTTGCCGCTCGATTGCACCAACGGCCGCGCCTGACGGGCGAGTCGTCTGATGTCGTCGGCGGTCAGTTCGACGTCGTCGAACAAGACGGTCCACGACACGTTGCTGAGCTGATGCGCGCCGACGACCGAGTTCGCCGGCGCCTCGGCGAACAGCCGCAGCGACGGCCGCGCCTTGCGTCGCGACAACGCGGGCAGGCGAACATCGAATCCAACGGTCGCCAGGGTCGGGCCGACGACCGTCATGAACTCCCATGCCTCGTCCTGGCTCATCGCCACTTGGCCGCGACGGGCGATGCCGACGCGGTCGACCGCCGGGAACAGCCTGCCGAGGCGCTGCCATTCCGCCATCAGCGTCCGGCGCCCACCTTCGGTCCGCATGGCCACGTCGATCGGCACCATCGTGCCCTTGCCGGTCGGTGCGGAAACAGTGACCAGCCACACGCCGCCCGGCGCCGGCGATGCGAGCTGAACCACCAACTTCGGCCGGGTCAGGTCGGTGACGGTTCGAGACCATTGCTCCATGCGGCGCGCGATCGTCGTTGCGAGGTTCGCATTCGCGGGGAACGGTGAGCCGTCGAGCCGGGCGATGATCGTGTCTTCGAGGTCGATGGACGTCTTCGCGTTGCGCGGCGGGACCGGCAGTTCGGTGCGCTCGACGCTCTCGGCCATGATCGCCTCGACCGCCGCAGTGACGACGGCGATCGCGGTCGTCCGTCCATTGCCGCCGCCCACAGCAACGACCGTGCCGGGCATCGCCGCCGCGAGCGTGTTGATCACGCCACCGTCGAGCAGCGCCGGCGCCCATCGAACCGACGTCTCGACGAGACCGGCGTCGGCACGTCCGCCGGCACGAACGGTGGGGACGACCGAGCCGTTGGCGACGAGGCGAACACCTTCCAGCGCGGCGCGCCCCAACCACAGGACACTCGGACCGACGCCGGTGTGATCGTCGCCGCCGCCGATCGCGACGAGCCATCCGAGCGCATCCTTCAGCGGGATCGCGACCGCATCGGCGCGGGCCCCACCCGGCAGGGGCACGCTCGGATGGAGCTGCCACCCGACCGACGGACCGCCGATCGTCTCGAGCCGGGTCGCCAGTTCCTCGTTGCCCTCCGGCGCCGTGCCGCGGCCCGCCGCCCACACGACGACCTGCCCTGCCGACCACGATGCTTGCAGTTGTACTTCGCCGGGCTCCCACGGTTCGGACGCCATCGGGATGTCGTCGTCGATGAACTCGGTGCGGACCGCCTGCGGACGCGGTGGAGGTGGCGGACGCAGCAGCGCAGCGGTCGAACGGAGGCCGTTCAGCGTGTCGGTGAAGTCGGCGACGACCTGTTCGCGTTCGTCGCCCCTCAGGTTCCGGACCGACTCGAGGTCGTCCTCGACGTCGATGATCAAACGGTCGAGCAGGCTCAGCGACAGCCGTTCGTCGGCGCGCAGGAGGGCCAGCTCGTCGTCAGATCCCCTGCCTTCGGAGATCGACCAGATCGCAGCTTCGAGTTGTTGTGCTTGGAGTATCAAATGTGTTCCTGCGCACGGAGCGCGGTACGGCTCGTAATGGTGCGTGCGTGCCGGGTCCCGTCGACATCGCAGCCTGAGGGTCGCCGACCCTGAGTGTCAATGCTACCCGAAGCGACGGCGACGAAACGTACGATCGTCAGAGGTTGACGGTGCCCAGCCTGATCTGGTTCTGATCGAGGCGAGCGAACAGCAATGCGCCGCTGAGATCTCCGACGTAGTCCCAGTCGCTGTCGAAGGTCACCACCGTGTCGCCGAGCACGCTGACCTTGGTCTGCAGATCCCCGTCGGTGGTGGGCGACTTGTTGACGAGCACGACCGACGACCCGGGACCGCGATACGCGGCCGCGCACAGCACACATGCGTTCGACGGCGCCAACCCGCTGTCGGGCGGGAAGACGTAGGTCGCGTTCCAGGTGCTCTCGCCGCGGGTGACGCTATAGCTGTTGCCCGTCGAGTTCAGGCCGACGACATCGCCGTCGGTGCGCGAGCCGCTCGGCTGACCATGGGTGTCGACGTACACCATGAGCACGTTCTCGGGTGTCGCGATGGAGGTGACGCC
>DASWRR010000458.1:0-2192 GCA_036403055.1 Ilumatobacteraceae bacterium
CGGAAAAGACCGAGCGTGGACCGCCGCTTGCGACGGTCATCCGACCCGCCGGTCTCGCTGCGTCAGCGAGTGAGTCGGGAATGGTCGTAGCACGGACGTTCATAGCCTGATGGACGGGGGTTCGATTCCCCCCAGCTCCACAAATTTTTCAGCATGCTGGTGGGGTTCACCTCGGTGGGCCGGCAGCACCCGGGTCACTCAGGCGTGGCCGGCGCCGATGGCGGTCGCGTTGTTCTGGACGACGATGATCTGGCCAGAGACGTTGTCCGTGCACCTCGACGCCATGTTGCGGGCCGCGCCGCCGGCGAGAAGGTTGATGTCGGAGAGATAGAAGTAGCCGCCGCGCCCCTCGAGCCGATCGCCGACGCGCATCACGTTGCCCGCGGGCGACACGACCGACCGGTTGGCGGCGTCCCAACGCGTCTCGGCCGGCCACAGAATCGGAAACCGATCTTGGAGTCCTTCGGGGGCCAGATACAGACAGTCGTGGTCGAACTGGAGCGCGCCCTCCAGCGAGTTCAACAGGTCACCTGACGCGGCGGAAGTGTCTTGGTATCGCATGACTGGTCCGTCGATGGCTCGCGCCTCCTCGGCGGTGGTGCTCGACGTCGCGACCGCGGTCGGCTCGCTGACAGGCTCCGAGCCGGTCGACGCAACCTTGAAGCACACCACGGCTCCTGCAATCATCGCCAGGCCGGCGAGAACCTGCAGCAACCTCCGTCGCCTCGACAACAAACCCGCGAACCCGGCAGTCGTGAAGACGCGGGGGCCGACCCGCACATTGCGAGCTGCGGTTGAACCGGCGACTGCGCCACGAGGGACGATCAGCGCAAAGCCGACGAGCAGCAGCACGACTCCAAACGCAAACACAGCACTTCGAACGCTAGTCGCGGTGGCAGACCAACTGGGCAGCCCCGAAACGGTACGTAGCGTTCTGGGGCTTCCCGGATCGCTCAATCGCCGTCAGGTCATCGGCTGAACGTGAGGTGCGTGACGCCGGACGGCGTCGAGACGACCTCCACGGCGTACTGCTGCTCCAAGCCCTCGAGCCCGTCCCACAGCCGAACGCCGCGGCCGAGCAGGATCGGCACCTGCACGACATGTAGGTAGTCGACGAGACCGGCGGCGAGGAACGCGCGCGATGTCGTCGGTCCCCCGCCGATCCGGACGTCCTGACCATTGGCTGCCGCACGTGCCACTTCCAGCGCATCTGCTGGTTCGGCAGCGAGGAAGTGGAACGTCGTCCCACCTTCCATCTCGAGTGACGGGCGAGGACGGTGGGTCAGGACGAAGGTCGGCGTGTGGAACGGCGGGTTCTCCCCCCACCACCCGCGCCACTCAGGGTCGTCCTGCCAGCCAGGAGGGCCGAACTTGCCCGCCCCCATGATCTCGGCGCCGATTCCCGGCCCATACCGCTCCGCCATCGCGTCGTCGAGACCGGCGGTGCCGCCCTCCTTGCCGAAAACCTCGCGCTGGGCGAAGCGAGTGGCGAACATCCAGTCGTGCAACCGATGTCCGGCGTGGCCGAACGGATTCTCGAGCGACTGGCCCTCGCCGGTGGCGAAACCGTCGAGCGAGATCGAGAAGTTGTGGATGCGGACGCGCGACATGGCGGCTCCTTTTCAGTGGTGGTGAGCTCAGGCGGCCGCGAGATGATCGGCGAGCTTCTGCATCGTCTGCAAGCCGAGCTCGACAGCACCGAAGCCGATCGTCGCAACTCGCTGTTCGACGGTTGGGTGGAGCTGTCGCAGCGTCAACACCGTCTTTCCGTCGGCTTGTTCATCGAGGAGGATCGTGACTCGGAAACGTGCGGCGTCATCGTCGGTGTCGGAGCCGTGATCGAAGACCAACCTCTCGTCGGCAACCACTTCGAGGTAGTCGAAGCGGTTGGTGTACACGGTTCCGTCACCGGACACCATGTCGAAGCGCGCTCGACCACCCGGGCGCACGTCCATCTCTCGGACGGTGCAGGTGAACCCGTTGGGACCAAACCATTGGCAGAAGGCATCCGCATCGGTCCACGCTTCGAACACCGCGGCGCGCGTCGCGTCGAGAACTCGAACGAGGACGATCTCACGGTCGAGCGACCACGTCGTCGGATCGGTGATGCTCGGGGTGCTGCTCATGGCTTCTCCAATTTTTTTCGGGATGCGGTTCCGTCAGATTTCCGCCGCAGGTGCTCGTCGAGCCGG
>DASWRR010000459.1:0-2234 GCA_036403055.1 Ilumatobacteraceae bacterium
CTGCGCAGATGCTGCTCGGCGGCAGCCGTGAAGAGATCGCTCACAGCGTCCCCAACACCCGCCGATATGCGGACCGGCGCCATTCGATCACGTTGTCCATGATCCAAGTCGGATCGACCCAACGCCACCCGACGAACTCGCTGCCGTCGGGCGTCGGAATGATGTCAGCACCGAGCGCGTCGAACAGGAACCAACGCTGAACCTGGCCGCGCCGCTTGCCGTCGTGGCCGTGCTCGCGGATGATCTCCTCTGGCCACTCGTACGCGACCCAGTCCGGGTACTCGACACGGGCGACGACGTCGGCTTCTCCCAACCCCGTCTCCTCCTTCAACTCGCGCCACGCGGCCTCGATCGGTTCCTCGCCGCGCTCGAGCCCGCCCTGCGGCAGCTGCCATCCGCCGATCACGTCGGCGCGCTCGAACGCGAGGATGTCGCGCAGGTTCGGGTGCCGTACCACGATCACGACCCCCGCCCGAAAGTGCTGACCGCTCACGGCGTCAGGCCTTCGGCGGAAGCGTGCGGATGCCGAGGTCGACGAGTTGCTTGAGGTCGACCGGAGTCGGAGCGTTGGTCATCGGGTCCATGCCGGACTGCGTCTTGGGGAACGCGATGACCTCGCGAATGTTCTCTTCGCCGGCAAGGATCGCGACGAGTCGATCGATCCCGAACGCAAACCCACCGTGCGGCGGAGCGCCGTAACGGAACGGGTTGAGGAAGAACCCGAACCGCTTGTCGGCTTCCTCGTCGCTGATGCCGAGGAGCCGAAAGATCCGTGACTGCATCTCGGGCTGATGGATTCGGATCGAACCCGATCCGAGCTCCCACCCGTTCAGCACGAGGTCGTATGCCTGGCTACGGACCTTCAACGGATCGGACTCGAGCAGATGGATGTCGTCGGGATGAGGTTGCGTGAACGGATGGTGCCCCGGCTTCGGGCGACCCGACGCCTCGTCGACCCCGACGAACAACGGGAAATCGACGACCCACAGGTACCGGTAGGGACCCTCGTGCACGGGTGGTCTGCCGAGGTCGTTGCGCAGCGTTCCCAACACCTCACAGGTCGTTGCCCATTCATCGGCGACGATCAGCAAGAGATCGCCGGGCTTCGCAGCGAGGCGCTCCTTCAACGTCGCCTGCTCCCCTTCGCCAAGGAACTTCGCCACCGGTGACTCCAACGATCCGTCGTCGCTGACCTTCAGCCACACGAGGCCCTTCGCCCCGATCGACTTGGCCTTGTCGGTCAACGCATCGAGCTTGTTGCGGCCGTAGTCAGCTGCTTTGCCGGTGGCATTGATCCCCTTGATGGCGGACGCGCCGGCGAACGCCTTGAACTCCGTCGCGGAGAACGCGTCGGTGAGCTCGACGAGCTCCATCTCGAAGCGCATGTCGGGCTTGTCGCTGCCGAAGCGGTTCATCGCATCGTGCCACGTGATCTTGACGATCTCGCCGGGATCCTGGCCTGCGGATCTCGCCGCCGCCACGACAGCCGCGCCGATCGCCTGATGGACATCGTCCTGGCTGGCGAAGCTCATCTCCGCATCCAGTTGCATGAACTCGTACTGGCGGTCGGCGCGCAGGTCTTCGTCGCGCAGGCACCTTGCCATCTGGTAGTAGCGATCGATTCCGGCGACCATCAGCAACTGCTTGAACAGCTGCGGGCTCTGCGGCAGCGCATAGAACGACCCAGGTTGCTGCCGGCTCGGGACGATGAACTCGCGCGCGCCCTCTGGGGTGCTCGGCACCAGCATCGGTGTCTCGACTTCGACAAAACCCTGCGCTTCCATCGCGGTCCGTATTGCCGAGTTCGCGGCAGCGCGAATGCGCAGGTTGCGCTGCATCCGCTCGCGCCGGATGTCGAGGTAGCGATATTGCAACCGAGTCGTTTCGGCGACGGTGTCGGCGCGCTCGTTGATCGGGAACGGCGGCGCGTCGGCAGTGTTGAGGATCTCGACGTCACAATCCTGCAGCTCGATGCGTCCGGTCGGCAGCCGATCGTTGGTGCTCTCCGTAGGACGCGCCGCGGCAGTGCCCGTCACCCGAATCACGTACTCGGGTCGCACGTCGACGGAGTTGTCGACGACACATTGCGTCACACCGGTGTGATCACGGAGATCGATGAACGCGAGCTTCTCGCCGTGCTCCCGACGGGTCGCGACCCAACCGCACAGGCTGACCGTCTGCCCGATGTGGTCGGGGCGAAGTTCTCCGCACTGGTGTGTGCGCATGGATGTCGT